>JBCBPG010000241.1:0-6569 GCA_039820865.1 Pseudomonadota bacterium | reverse complement strand
TGGTGCGGCCATGGCCGGCGATCTCGTCGCCGCGGGCGCGGAAGGCGGCGACGACCTCGGGCGCGTGGTCGTACATCGCGCTGTTGACGAGCGCCGTCGTGGGAAACTGCAGCGCATCGAAGAGGTCGAGCATGCGCCAGACGCCGACGCGGTTGCCGTAGTCGCGCCAGGCGTAGTTGAGGATGTCGGGCTCCGGCCCGCCCATGCTCCTGCCGGGCGCCAGTTCGGCGCCGAGGCCCTCGCCGAAGGCGAAGCATTCGAGGTTCATGCCGAGATAGACGGCGAGGCGGCGCCCCCCGGGCCAGTCGTAGACCGGGCGGGTGGGAATCGCGCTGTAGGGGTAGCGGCCGTGGCCGGCGATCTGGACCATGGGGGCGGGATAGCGGCGGGATGCGCGGGCGGCAATGCCGATCCTGCGGGCATCTCGGATCGAAACTGCCCAAGTGCTGCCCAGCGGTTCGCCATTTGGCGGAAAGTTGATGTTTTCCCGGGCGATTGGGCTTGGCTTTGGCGGTCCGCGGCGCAGTGTCTCGCGCCGAGGCGGGGCCTGCGGGCCCCGATCGCGCCGCCTCCGGCCCTGCCGGGCTGCGGCGCCATGCCAGCAAGCGCCGAGGGAGCCACCCGGGGCGCGCCAAGGACAGGGGACACCACATGGATCGCAGGAAGTTCATCGCGGGCGGCGCCGTCGCCGGATCGGCCGCCGTCGCCGCGCCGCATGTCGCGCGCGCCGCCACGATCGAGTGGAAGATGACGACCGCCTTCCCGCCGGGCCAGCCGTTCTACTCGACCGGGCCGGGCTCGCTGACGGACCTGGCGGACCGCATCCGCGCGATGTCGGAGGGTCGGCTGGACATCAAGGTGTTCCATGGCGGCGAGCTGGTGCCGGCCTTCGAGGGCTTTGACGCGGTGCGCCAGGGCATCGTCGAGTGCAACGGCTGGGTGAGCTATTTTGGCGCGGGCAAGGTGCCGGCGGCGCAGTTCTTCGGCGCGGTGCCGTTCGGCATGTCGACCCAGGGGCAGAACGCCTGGTTCTATATCGGGGGCGGCATCGAGCTGTGGCACGAGGTCTACGAGCCGCTGGGTCTGGTCGCCTTCCCGGTCGGCGCCACCGGCGTGCAGATGACGGGCTGGTTCAACAAGGAGATCAACTCGGTCGAGGACATGAAGGGGCTGCGGCTGCGCATCCCTGGCCTGGCCGCGCGCGCCTATGAGCGGATCGGCGTCGAGGTGAAGCTGCTGCCCGGCGGCGAGATCTTCCCGGCGCTGGAGCGCGGCGTGATCGACGCGGCCGAGTGGGTGGGCCCGGCGCAGGACAAGATCCTGGGGCTGAACAAGGCGGCCAAGTACTACTACACGACCGGCTGGCACGAGCCGACGACGGTGACCGAGTTCGCGATCAACAAGGGTGCCTGGGAGGCGCTGCCGGACGACCTGAAGGCGATCGTCGAGAACGCCTGCGCGGCCTGCAACGTGATCAGCCACTCCTGGGCCGAGGCGAACAACGCGGCGGCGCTGAAGGAGTTCGCCGAGACCGGGACCGAGGTGCGGGTGCTGCCCGAGGACGTGGTCGCGGCGCTGAAGACCGAGATGGGCCCGGTCTACGAGGAGCTGGCGGCCGACGACCCGGTCTTCCGGAAGGTGATGGACAGCTACTTCGCCTTCAAGGCGGAGCACGACATCTGGGCCGATGCCTCGGAGAAGGTCTGGCACAGCCAGCTCCGCGGCGCCTGATGGCGGCATCGCCGCGACGGGGCGGCGGCCCTGGAGACGGGGGGTGGGGAAACGGCGGGTCGGGAGACGGCGGGTCGGGCGCCCTGGTGTCGGCTGGCGCCGCCACCTAGCCCGCCCGCCCCGCCTGCCGAGGCGGCCGCCGCGCGCGTGGCGGTCGCCGTGCCTCCGGCGCCAGGGGGGGGCGGGAGCCGTGGCTGGAAGCGCGCGCCGCCCCTTCGCAATCCCTCCCCGCTCCCCCCCATCCTTCACCGTGATCTCCCCGGATACCCCCGCGATATACCCCCGCGATCCCTGCCGAGACGGATACCGACATGAGACGATTGCTGGTGCTGGCCGATGGCATCGATCTGCTGACGCTCTGGGCGGGGCGGCTGGCGACGGCGCTGCTGCTGGCGCTGGTCGCGCTGGTGGGGTGGAACGTGGCGAGCCGCTATGGCCTCGGCGGCACCTCGATCGCGATGCAGGAGGCGGAGTGGCACCTGCTGGTACCCGTCGCGCTGATCGGGGTCGTGGTGCTGATGCGCGAGGGCGGGCATGTGCGCGTCGACATGGTCTATGACCGGCTGGGGCGGCGGGCGCAGGCGGCGCTCGACCTGGTGTCGATGCTGGTCGGCGTGGTCGTGGCCTGTCTCTTCATCCGCTACTCGACCGGCTTCGTGGAGAGCGCCTGGTCGATCGGCGAGGGGTCGCCCGATCCGGGCGGGCTGCCGGCGCGCTGGGCGCTGAAGGGGCTGTTGCCGGTCGGGTTCGCGCTGCTGGCGCTCCAGTGCCTGGCGAATGCGATCCGCCATGGCGCGGTGCTGGCGGGGATGACGGCCGCGGAGGGTGCGCGATGAGCCCGGACGAGATGCTGGCGCTCGGCATGATCGGGGCCTTCATGGCCCTGCTGCTGATCGGGATGCCGGTGGGGATCGGTATCGCGCTGGCGGGGTTCGTGTTCGGCTGGATCGGGTTCGGGGACTTCCTGTTCAACCTGTCGCCCGCGCGGATCTATGGCGTCGTGACCAAGTACGAGTTCCTGGCGATCCCGCTCTTCGTCTACATGGGCGTGATGCTGGAGAAGAGCCGGGTGGCCGAGGACATGCTGGAGGTCGTCGGCCAGATCTCCGGCCGGCTGAACGGCGGCATGGGCGTCGCGCTGATCGTGGTCGGCGTGCTGATGGGCGCCTCGACCGGGATCGTGGGGGCGACGGTCGTGACGCTGACGCTGCTGACGATGCCGGTGCTGCTGCGGCGCGGCTATGACGGCGGCGTGGCGGCGGGGGCGATCTGTGCGTCGGGGACGCTGGGGCAGATCATCCCGCCCTCGCTGGTGCTGATCCTGCTGGCCGACATCATGGGCGAGAGCGTGGGCACGCTGTTCGCCGCGGCGCTGATGCCGGGGGTGTTCCTGGCGGGGCTCTATATCCTCTACCTTCTGGCGCTGGGGCGGATGCGTCCGGCGCTGCTGCCGCCGATCCCGGTGGAGGAGCGGGACCGGTCGGGGCTGTTGCTGAAGGCGTTCAGGGCGCTGCTGCCGCCGATCCTGCTGGTGGGCGGCGTGCTCGGCTCGATCATCGGGGGCTTTGCTGCGCCGACCGAGGCGGCGGGCGTGGGCGCGATCCTCTCGATCCTGATCGCGGCGCTCTACGGGCGGCTGACGCTGCGCATGATCTGGGATGCGGCCGAGGGGGCGCTGCGCATCTCGGCGATGATCTTCTTCATCCTGATCGCGGCGCAGGTGTTCTCGATCGCGTTCCGGGGCCTCGATGGCGAGGATCTGGTCAAGGACACGCTGGCCTTCATTCCCGGCGGCGAGACCGGGGCGCTGATCTTCCTGATGCTGCTGCTGTTCGTGCTGGGCTTCTTTCTCGAGTGGATCGAGATCAGCTATATCGCACTGCCGCTGCTGCTGCCGTTCTTTCGCGAGGCGGGGACGGACATGGTGTGGCTGGCGGCGCTGATCGCGCTCAACCTGCAGACCTCGTTCCTGACGCCGCCCTTCGGCTGGGCGCTGTTCTTCCTCAAGGGCGCGGCGCCGCCCGGCGTGACGACGGCGATGATCTACCGGGGCGTGATCCCGTTCATCGCGATCCAGGCGCTGGCGCTGGTGGCGCTGTTCCTGTTTCCCGGCATCGCGACCTGGCTGCCGCAGGCGATCGGCTGGTAGGCCGCGCCCAGGGACGGGGTCGGGGGCGGTGTTGGTGTCGGTGTCGGGGCGGGATCGTGGTCGGGATCGGGGGCGCCCCGTCCCGCGGCGGTTTGGGGGCGCCCCCTCCCGCGGCGGTTTGGTGGCGCCCCCTCCCGCGTCAGGATAGGGCGCGACCGGTGAACATCGCGTTGCGTGCCGGGCCCGGCCAGCGTTCGCGGAATGGAAACCAGTGCAACGCTATTCTGACGCGGGAGGGTGAGGGACCCCGCAGCGTGAGGGACCCCGCAGGGTGAGGGACCCCGCGCGATCCGGCGCGCGTCGGGGTGAGGGCGTCGGGGTGAGGGCGTTGGGGTCAGGGTGCCGGGGGGCAGGCCCAGGTGGCGAAGTCGAAGTGGTCCTCGTCGAAGACCTGGATCTCGCTGATCGGCAGGACGTAGCCGTCGCGGGCGGGATGCGGGTTGACGATGTCGAGGACCACGCCACCGGCGGGGCCGGTCTCGAAGACGCGGCCCTGCTGCGGGCTCGACACCGCGACGCGGCCGTCCGCCAGCACCTGCATCTTGCCGCGGATGCGCGAGTAGAAGTCCATCGCGCGACCGTCGACGAGCACCTCGGTCTCGTAGGTCGCCGGGTCGATCGCCAGGATCTGGCTGTAGTCGCGCGACATGCGGTTGTCGTAGACGCCGATGCGCCCGTCCTCCAGCCAGTCCGGGTCGTGCTGGCGGTTCCAGGCGCCGACGCGCCACCACTTGGTCTCGCCGGTCTCGCGGTCGACGACGAAGACGAGGTTGAGCTCGCGCGCGCTGATCAGCAGGTCGCCCGCCTCGAACATCGGGAAGCGCCCGGCCAGCCGCGGCGGCAGCGGGTCGACATCGTTGAAGTGGAAGTTCTCGTGGCGCGTCAGCCAGCGCCCGAAGGTGACGCGCCGGTTGGTGTTGCGCAGGTTGTCGTGCTCCATCCGGATCTTGAGGAGGTCGATCTCGGGGCGCGCGTTGATGATGTCCTGCGTGCCGAGCCGGCTCAGCACGGCGCCCGTCTCGGCCGAGAGCGCGACGAAGTCCGAGCCCGTTCCCGCCGCCTCCATGGTCCAGAGCGCGCCGTCGGCCTCGTCGATCTCGAGCGCGTGGTGGAAGGGGCCGAAGGCGCCCCACTGGCGCGTGCCGCAGCTGTCGATGCGCTGGATCGACCGGCCGCCGTCGAAGCCGAAGACCAGCGCGCCGTCCGGCAGGACTTGCGCGCCGTGCACGAAGCGCAGGAAGGCTGGGCCGGTCGAGCCGCCGTCCTCGTCCACCTCGTCGAGGTGCCAGTACTTCACGCCGCGCAGATCGGGGTCGAGCAGGAGCGCGCCGTTCTCGATCGCGCCGTTGCGCACGGTCCAGAGGTAGATCATGCGCCAGGCGGGCGCGAGACGGTCGCTCTCGACGCGCAGGAGCGGCGCGGGCAGGTCGACGCCCTCGGCGAGTTCGAGGGGCCTGAAGCCGGGGGCGAGGAGGCCGCGGTCGAGCGGGATGCCCTCGCCGGCCACGCCGCCGCCGTCCAGCACCGCGCGGCCGACCTGGTGGAAGCTGTCACGCACGAGGTCGGGGAAGTCGGCGACCGCCCCGGCCGCCTTGAGCGCGGCGCCGGCGCGGACGGGGTCGTGGGCCGCCTCGCGCACCGCGCGGGCGAAGAAGATCGCGCCGAGGAGCGCCGCGAGGGCGAACAGCAGGCAGAGCCAGACCGGTACGGATCGCGTCATGCTGGGCCTGCCCCCGAGTTTCCGCCGCGCGGTCCCACCCCGGCCGACGGCATGCCCCATGGCCTAGCCGCGCCATCCGCCGCTGCCAAGCGGCATCTTTCCGCGGCATGGCGGGCCCCGATCGCCGCCCGGATCGCGGTTCAGCGCGCGGGCGGGCAGGCCCAGCTGTCGAAGCGGAAATAGTCGGGCGGGAACCACTGCATCTCCGAGATCGGCAGCACGAAGCCCTCGCGCTGGGGGTTGTGGTTGACGATGTCGAGGGTGACGGCGCCGTCGGGCGCGATCTCGAGCGCGCGGCCCTGCTGGGGGCTGGAGAAGACCATGGTGCCGTCCGCGAGCCCCTGCATCTTGCCGCGGATGCGCGAATAGAAGTTCATGTCGCGCCCGTCGACCAGCACCTCGGTCTCGTAAGTGACGGGGTCGATGGCGACGAGGCGGCTGTAGTCGCGCGCCATGCGGTTGTCATAGACCCCGATGCGCCCGTCCGAGAGCCATTCGGGGTCATGCTGGCGCTTCCACTGGCCGATGCGCCACCACTTCACCTCGGCCGTCTCGCGGTCGATGACGAGGACGAGGTTGAGCTCGCGCGCGCTGATCAGCAGGTCGCCCGGCTCGAACATCGGGAAGCGGTCGGCCAGGCTGGCCGGCAGCGGGTCGACGTCGTTGAAGTGGAAGTTCTCGTCCCTGGTCAGCCAGCGTCCGCGGGTCTCGCGGGCGTTGGTCGCGAACATGTCCGGGTGGAGCATGCGCAGGCGCAGCAGATCGAGGTCCGGGCTGGCCCGTTCCACGTCGCCGACGCCGATGCTGCCCTCGCGCTCTTCGCCGACGAGTTCGCCGAGGTCTCGGTCGAGACCGGCGAACAGCGCGAGGGCAGCATCGGCGTCGGCGACGTGGAACGGGCCAGCCCGGGCCTCGATCTGCTGCGCCTGCGCATGCTCCACCCGGACATGTTCGCGACCAACGCCCGCG
>JBCBPG010000240.1:0-6582 GCA_039820865.1 Pseudomonadota bacterium | reverse complement strand
CGCCAGCCGCACCGGTGATGAGGAGTCGCTCGAGGGTCATCGCGGGGCGAGTTGAACACGCTTCGCCGTCCCGCGCCACGCCCTGACGCGCACCCGGCACACGGCATCCGGCACCCGGCAACTGGCAACCGGCGCCGCGATGGCTCGACGCCGTCGCCCGCCCGCCGCAGGATGCGGGCCCGACGCCAGCGAGGGGCCCCCAATGAAGATCGCCGCCATCCGCACGCATGTCCTCCGCCACCGGCTGGAGCGGCAGTTCATGAGCGCCTTCTCCACCTTCCACGACCGCTGGGCCTGCCTCGTCGAGGTCGAGTGCGACAACGGCCTCATCGGCTGGGGCGAGTGCCTGGGGCCATCGGGGCCGAATGCGGCGGTGGTGCAGGCGATGGCGCCGCTGGCGATCGGGCGCGATCCGCTGGAGATCGAGCCGATCTGGCTGAGGCTCTACGACCAGTTTCGCGACCAGGGCCAGCGCGGGCTGAGCGTCACCGCGCTCTCGGGCATCGACATCGCGCTCTGGGACATCGCGGGGCAGCATTTCGTCGTGCCGGTCCACGTGCTCATGGGCGGTGCGCATCGCCGGGTGGTGCCGGCCTATGCGACGGGTGGCTTTGCGCCGGTGGGGGCGGACCGGCAGGCCTCGGTGGTCGGGGAGGTGACGCGCTACCGCGACCAGGGCTTTGGCGCGACCAAGATCAAGATCGGTTTCGGCGTGGCCGAGGATGCCGCCGTGATCGCCGCCGCCCGCGCCGCGATCGGGCCGGACATGGTGCTGATGATCGACGCCAACCACGGCTATGACGCGGTCGAGGCCGTGGCCCTCGGCCAGCGCGTCGCCGAGCACGACATCGCCTGGTTCGAGGAGCCGGTGCTGCCGGAAGGGCTGGAGGCCTATCGCGAGGTGCGCGCGCGCCAGCCGATCCCCGTGGCGGGCGGCGAGACCTGGCATGGCCGGCGCGCCTTTGCCGATGCGATCGCGGCGCGGGCGGTCGATATCCTGCAGCCCGATGTCTGCGGATGCGGCGGCATCACCGAGATGCGCAAGATCGTGGCGATGGCCGAGACGGCCGGCATCCGCGTGGTGCCGCATGTCTGGGGCACGGGCGTCGCGATCGCCGCGGCGCTGCACATGCTGGCCACCCTGCCGCCAACCCCGCCACGCCACGCGCCGCGCCCGCCCTGGCTGGAGTTCGACCGCACCGACCACGCCTATCGCGAGGCGATCCTGCGCAGGCCCATCACCCAGACGGATGGCATGGTCGCCGTCCCCGAGGGCCCCGGCCTCGGCATCGAGGTCGACCGCGAGGTGCTGGCCCGCTTTTCGGTCTAGGGCGCGATCCGAGCGCGCCGAACAGCCCGGTTTCGCGCGCCCTCCCTGCGTCATCGTAGGCACGATCCGGTGACCAATCGGCGAACGCTGAGCGGCCGAGAGCCGCAACGGGATATTCACCTCGTCCGATGTATCGTGACGCAGGGAGGGAGCGAGGCGAGAAAGCGAGGCAAACCCGTCAGGTCGGGAGACGCTCTGGCGGGGCGTCAGGCCCGGACCGCCGGCAGGACGGTCTCGCTGACCAGCGCATGGAGGTCGCCGACATGGCCGTGGGTGCGCGCGGGCCGGGTCGGGTCGGAGGTGATGGCGACGACCAGCGGCAGGTCGCGGAAGACATAGAGCATCTGGCCACCATAGCCGCGTGCATAGGCGACCCGCTCGCCACCCAGCCGGCGCAGGAACCAGCCATAGCCGTACGCGTCGCCCGAGAAGGGCGAGCGGGTGCGCGGCTGGAAGGAGGCCTCGATCCATGCCTCGGGCACCACCTGCGTCCCGTTCCAGCGCCCGCCATCGGCCACCATCGCGCCCACGCGCGCCAGGGCGGCCGGGCTGAGCCCCATGTTGTTGCCGCCCATGAACCGGCCCTGCGGGTCGCGCGTCCAGGGCGGGATCGCGATGCCGAGCGGGCGGGCCAGCCAGTCGCGCGCCATGGCGTGCAGGTCGCGCCCCGCCGCCTCGGCCAGCGCCGCGCCGAGCAGGTGGAAGGCGCCGGTCGAGTACTGGAAGCGTGCCCCGGGTGGCGCCACCACGGGGCGCGTCAGCGCATGACGCACCCAGTTCGGGCTCGACACCCAGGTGCCGTAGTTGGCGCCCGAGGTGCGCTGCAGGCCGGCCGTCATGGTCACCAGGTGGGCAAGCGTGATCGCGCGCACCTGCGGGTCGGCGCCCGTCGGGATCAGCCGCGGCGCGACCGCGGCCATCGGTGCGTCGATACCGGGCACGACGCCCCGCCCGATGGCGATGCCCGTGAGCAGCGCGACCAGCGTCTTCGAGACGGACTTGACGTTCACGCTGCGCTCGAGCGCGGGGCCCCGGAAGCGCCGGGCGAAGAGCGTCGCGCCCCCGTGCATGACCACCACGCTGTGGAGCTGGTCGAGCCGTGCCGCCCCGTCGGCCACCGCCGCGAAGTCCGGGGCGCCCTCGGCCGGGCCGTCCGCCAGCGCCGGCAGCGCTGCCCCGGCGAGAGCCAGCGCACCCGCGCCCGACAGCGCCGAGCGCCGCGTCAGATCCGTCCCCGACATGCGCACCTCGCTGCCCGAACGCGACGGGCGTCAGATGGAGGCGGCGCCGCACCGGTCAACCAGGTGCGACGCCCGTGCTTGCGCCGCCCCGTCCCGGGACGACGTGGTCCTGCCCCGGTCTCAGGCCGCCTTGCCGGCATCGGCCGGCGACCAGGCGAACTTCTGGAAGGGCGCGTCGACCGGCGTCTCGAACAGGTGGTTGACGTAGTTCGACATCACCTTCTGCGCGACGATCAGCACGACCTCCAGCACGCCGGCATCCGTGTAGCCGGCCGCGGCGAAGGCCGCGCGGTCGGCCGGCTCGACCTGGCCGCGCCCGCGGACCACGGCCAGCGTGAAGCGGCGCAGCGCCTCCAGCCTGGGATCGGCCAGCGACTGGCCCGCGCGCAGCGCCGCGATCACGTCGCCGTCCACCCCGTCGCGATTGGCGATGGCGGTATGGGCGGGGACGCAGTAATGGCAGGCGTGCTCGACATTGATCGTCTGCCAGACCACCGTGCGCTCGGTCGCGTCGAAGCCGGTGGCGCTGCCGACCAGGCCATGAACGGTCTGGTAGGCTTCGAGAAGGGCGGGGCTCGACGCCATGACGCCGTGCAGGTTCGGGATCATGCCGAACGACTTGACCGAGTTCTCGAGCAGCGGGCGCGCGGCCTCGGGTGCGGTGTCGGCAGTGTGGATGGTGGGATCGGCCATGTCAGCCTCCTGTGCAGTTGCGGCGTACCAGGGCGCCCCGGCGGCGCCTGCCGCGTTGCAGCACCACCTAGGAACGCCCCCCCGGTGCCGTGAACCCCGCGTTCACGGGAGCGCGAGCGGGGGTGGCCGCGACCGGCGCGGCGCCCTTTGCCGCGCCGGTCGCGGCCGGCGGGCGGTCGGGCCATGACACCGCCGGCGCGGGCGATGGCGGCGATGGAGGTGCTCGCGGCCTGGGCGGCGGGGCGCGAGGGCGTCGATCGCCAGCTGGTGCGCTGGGGGCGGTCGCACCGCTTCGCAGGCTCGGGCGACCGCCATGCCATTGCCGACCGGGTCTATGCCGTGCTGCGCCGGGCGCGCAGCCTGCAGTGGCTGGCAGGCTCGGGCGACCCCGGGAGCGATCTGGCGGCGCTGGATCCGCGGGCGGCCGTGCTGGCGGCGGCGGCGATGGCGGGAGAGGACCCGGATGCGCTTGCCGACGGCTCGCGCCACGGACCGTCGCGTCTGACGGCGGTCGAGGCGGCGGCGCTGGCCGATCTGCCGGGTGCAGCGGCCTCGCGGCTGGCCGGGGCACCTGCGGGCGTTCGCCGCGACCTGCCCGACTGGCTGGCCGAGGGGGCGGACGCGGTGCCCGGGGGCGCGGTGCTGGGCGAGCGTGCGCCGCTGGACCTCCGCGTCAACACGCTGCGCACCGACCGGGCCGGGGCGAGCGAGGCGCTGGCCGATGCGGGCATCGCGACCGTGCCGGGGCCGCTGGCCCCGACCTGCCTGCGCGTCGTGTCGGGCGGCCGGCAGGTGACGGGATCGGGCGCCTATCGCGACGGGCTGGTCGAGATCCAGGACGCCGCGAGCCAGGCGGCCGCGGCCTTCGCCGGTGCCGAGCCGGGGCAGGTGGTGCTGGACCTCTGCGCGGGCGGCGGGGGCAAGGCGCTGGCGCTGGGGGCGGCGATGCGGGACGGTGGCCGCGTGCGGGGGCGGCTGATCGCCCATGACGCCGACCCCGCGCGGATGGCTGACATCCCCGCGCGCGCCGCCCGCGCGGGGATCTCGGTCGATCGGGTCGATGCGGCGGGGCTCGACCGGCTCGCGGGGCGGATCGACCTGGTCTTCGCCGACGCGCCCTGTTCGGGGAGCGGCGCCTGGCGACGCAACCCGGACGCGCGCTGGCGGTTTGCGCCGGCCGACCTCGCACGGCTGACGGCGCTGCAGGACCGGATCATCGACCGCGCCCGCGCGCTGGTCGCGCCCGGGGGCACGATCGTCTTCGCCACCTGCTCCTGCCTGGCGGCGGAGGGACCGGCGCGGGTTCTCGCCTGGGCCCGGCGGGCTGGAGACGACGCGATCACGGCTGCGCCGCGTTTCGTGACGCTTCCTGAGCCTGAATCGGGCGACGGTTTCTTCGCGGTTAAGGTTCGCGCAGCATTTTGAGACTGACATCGGGTGCGTCGGGCAGGGGTGGATTGCCCTTCCGGCCAGCCCGACTATCGTTCGCGAAGAAAACGCCTGGACCCCGCCGATGCAGCGCCCGACCCGCCGTCCCGTGCCTACCCCGACACCGCGGTCGCCCCTGGGGTCTTCTGCGGACGCCAGACTGCGGCCGCGCGCGCCTGCAGCGCCACGGCGCCCGCATGCCCTGCATCGCTGCACGATGCCCGGCGTGGTGCTGGCTGCGGCGGCCGCGGCCTGGCTCGCGCCGCTGGATCCCGCGGCGCTTGCCGCGATGGCGGTCGTCACGCTGCCACCGGTCCTGCGCAGCGCCATGGCCCGGATCGGCGGCTCGCCCCGGTTGAGCGAGGCGCTGCGCGCCTCGAGCGATCCGGTCGCGCTCTGCCGGGTCAGCGGCTACGTCATCGAGATGAACCCGGCCTTCGAGCGGGTCGCGGGCCATGTCGCCACGATGGAGGCGGCGCTGGCGGGTTTCGTCGAGTGCGACACCGGCACGATCTACCGCCTCAGCCGCAGCGCGGTGCGCGTGGGTTTCGCGCTGGAGCAGGTGAAGGAGATCGCCGGCGGCGCGCGCTGGTACCTCTCGGTCGTGCGCACGGGTGACGGCTGGCTGACCTGGCGCGTGCTCTCGGCCGCCAGCCTCGGCGGCGTGCGCCTGCCGGTGCCGGACGATCCGCTGGAGAGCGCGTCCTTCGTCCATCTCCGCCTCTCGGCCGAGGGGGCCGTGCGCGGCAACCGCCGGTGCCGCGAGCTGTTCGGTCCCGACCCCGAGGCGCTGGTCGCGCAGCTCCGATTCGCCGACGGCACGCTCTCGCTCGGCGAACGGGTGCTGGTCTGCGCCGATGGCACCGAGCGCGGCTTTCGCATCGTCGCGCCCGCGCGCCGCGACGGGGCCGCGGGTCTCTCGGACGACCGCGAGCTGTTCCTGTTCGACGTGACCGAGGCCGCGGTCAGCGCCTGGAGCGCCGAGGGCTCGGAGCTTGCAGACCTGCCGGTGGCGGTGATGCATCTCGGCCGCGACGGGCGGATCGACTGGCTGAACACGGCGGCGCTGCGCCTGCTGGGCGAGCGGGCGATGCCCGGGCGCATGCTGGCGGAGTTCCTGACCGCCCGGGGGCGGCGTCTGGAGGCGCTGATCGAGCTGGCGCAGGCCTCGGCGACCAACCAGTCCGAGACGGTGTTCTCGACCGGCGGCGAGAAGTCCGGGCGCCCGCTGCAGCTGACGCTCGCGCCGGGCTCGCGCTTCGGCTCGAACCGCCTCTTCGGCGTGCTCTCGGACGCGACCGAGCTGCACGCGCTGCAGGACAAGTACGCGCAGAGCCAGAAGATGGAGGCCGTCGGCCAGCTCGCCGGTGGCGTCGCGCACGACTTCAACAACCTGATCACCGCGATCAACGGCCATTGCGACCTGCTGCTGATCGGCAAGGACGCGACCCAGCCCGAGTACCCGGATCTCATGCAGATCCGCCAGAACGCCAACCGCGCCGCGGCGCTGGTGCGCCAGCTCCTGGCCTTCTCGCGCAAGCAGACGCTGAACCCCGAGACGCTGTCGATCTCGGACGTGATCTCGGACACGCTCTACCTCCTCGACCGGCTGATCGGCGACCGGGTGAAGCTGCGCCTCGACCCTGATCCGGGCGGGCCGGTCGGCCAGGTGCGCGCCGATCACCGCCAGCTCGAACAGGCGCTGATGAACCTGGTCGTGAACGCGCGCGACGCGATGCCGGCGGGCGGAACCGTGACGATCTCGACCCGGCGGCGCCTCTTCCGCGTGGACGAGACGCGGCGCCAGGGCGTCATCCCCGCGGGCGACTATGTCGAGCTGGCCGTCGCGGACGAGGGCACGGGGCTCAACGACGTCATGATCGACAAGGT
>JBCBPG010000239.1:0-6587 GCA_039820865.1 Pseudomonadota bacterium | reverse complement strand
TGAAGGCCATGTTGGCGGCCGACTTCATGCAGCCGACATGGATGTTGAGCACCGCCGGCATGTTCTGGCCGCCGAACTCCTCGGCGCATTCCAGCGAGGGCCAGCCGCCCTCGACCAGCGTGGCCCAGGCCTCCTTGAAGCCGTCCGGCGTGCGGACGACGCCGTTCTCCAGCCGGCAGCCCTGGACGTCGCCGATGCGGTTGATCGGTGCCAGCACGTCGCGCGCGATCTTGCCGGCTTCCTCGAGGATCTGGCCCGTCAGATCCTCGTCCAGCGCGTCATAGCCGGCAATCTCGTTCCGGTCCTGGACGCGCAGCACCTCGTGCAGCACGAAGCGGTGGTCGGCGAGCGGGGGCGTATAGGTCGGCATCTGAGCATCCTCCGTCTGGCTGGCGGGCCGTTTACCCGCCGGTCGTTCTCCCCGCTGGCCGGCCTCTCAGCCGGCGGCGCGGGCGTCCTTTTCCTCGAGCATCCCGCGCAGGAGGCGCATCTGCTCGTCGAGCTCGGCGATCGCCGCCGTCAGTTCGTCGCGCCGCTCCACCAGCTCGTCATAGTGGCGCGACGCGGCCTTGAGCGTGGCGCTGAGCTGCGTCACCTGGCCGTCGGGCACATAGTACAGTTCCAGCAGCTCCCGGATCTCGGCCAGGCTGAAGCCGAAACGCTTGCCGCGCAGGATCAGCGTCAGCCGCGCCCGGTCGCGGGGCGTGTAGTGGCGGTGCTGGCCCTGACGGATCGGCTTGAGCAGCTCCTTCTGTTCGTAGAACCGCAGTGCCCTCGGGGTGACGTCAAAGGCCCGGCACATCTCGCCGATCGTGAAAGTCTCGTTCATCGACATCGTCATCTCCATCTCTCCTCGCGGCGATATGGCGACGCGTGTGGTACTGGTCAATTCACGAATCTGACGTTTACGTCAAGTGGAGATTGCCAGTCCTCGACAGCGCCCCCGCCAGCCCAATACGCTGATCACCGCTTTGCTCGGTCAGCCGGACCCGCCGCAGCATGCGACACCTGGGCGACGCGCGATGTGGCAAGCGATTCCAGCAGGCCGAGGGGTCAACACCAAAATGTCAGAAACGGGCAAGTCTGACGGGCAGATTCCTGCGCAGGACGTTGCGTCACCCAGGGGTCCGGACCGGTTTTCCGAGGCCGTGGCCGCCGTCGTTCCCATGCCCGCGGGCAGCCTGCCGCGCGGCGCCCCGATCGGCGAGGGGCGCCTGATGACGGGCCTGCCCTTCTCGGCGGAGCTGGGGATGCGCCTGCATGGCGCGGCCGACGGTGTCGCGCTGCTGAGTGTCGGCTATGACCAGCGCCTCGTGGGCGACCCTGCGACAGGCGTGATGCACGGAGGCGTGATCACCGCGCTGCTCGATACCGCCTGCGGGTCCTGCGTGATGGCGCGCCGGCAGGCCGGGGGCGCGCCGCCCGGGGGCGATACGCGCGCGCAGCCCCGTCCCCTTCCCCGCGTGCTCTCGACCGCGACGCTGGACCTGCGGATCGACTACATGCGACCCGCCCGGCCGGGGATCCGCATCCTCGCGCGCGCCGAGTGCTATCGCCAGACCCGTGCGATCGCCTTCGTGCGGGCCGTCGCCTATCACGACATCGCCCCCGGCGCGGACGAGAGCGACGCGGACACCGCCGATCTCGTCGCCTCGGCCTCGGGCGCCTTCATCCTCGAACGCGCGCCTTCCGGCGACGGGCAGGACGCATCATGAGCGCGGACGGGAACCTCGGGGCGGCCAAGGCGCGCGAGCAGGAGCGCGACCGCGCGCTGGCGGCACTGACCGAGACGGTGCCCTACAACCGCCTGCTGGGCGTCCGGGCCGAGCGGCTGGGCGACGAGCTGACCCTTCGCCTGCCCTTCCGGCCGCATCTGGTCGGCAATCCCTTCCTGCCGGCGATCCATGGCGGTGTGACCGGGTCCTTCCTCGAGATCTCGGCGGTGATGCAGCTCGCCTGGGACCGGGTCGCCCAGGCGATCGAGGCGGGCGGCGCGGCGGCGGAGGCCATCGCGGCGGACCGTTTCCCGCCGCTGCCCAAGACGGTCGACATCACCATCGACTTCCTCCGCTCGGGCCGGCCGCGCGACAGCTTTGCACGCGCGCGCGTGCAGAAGGCCGGCCGGCGGGTTGCCCATGTCCATGTCGAGGCCTGGCAGGACGAGCGCGCGCGCCCCTTCGCCATGCTGCGCGGCAATTTCCTGATGCCCGACGCCTGAGGCCCCGGCCGCCGGCCCGGCGCCCAGCGTCTCGCCATCGTCGCGCCCGCCGCTTCGCCTGTGGCCGCGCCCGCGCGACCGGCCCGCGCCCCGCCCGCCCTCCCTGCTTGGGCCGGTCGCGCGGGCGTCCGACGCCGCGGTCGGCCGGGCAGCGGGAGGGGGGCCGGCCGGTTGCAGGCGCGGACTGACGGCGCCGGGCGGCCGCGCCATCTTCTCGCCGAGGCGGCGAGAGCGAGAGGGTGCGATGCAGGAGCGGACGGGCGGCGAGGGCGGTGCGGCGGCGGGCGGCGGCGAGGCGGGGCCGGCGCCCGCCACCGCGCGGCCGGGCCTGACGGACGGGCTCCTCCGCTACGAGACCTTCGAGATGGTGGTCTCGGCGGTGCTGCTGGTCGGCATGTCGGGCGTGATCCTGCTGGCGACGCTCAGCTTTCTCGTCGCGCTCTGGCCCTTCATGACGCTGGCGGGCGCGATCTTCGACTACGCGACGTTCCAGACGCTGTTCGACCGGGCGCTCGCGGCGCTGATCGCGATCGAGCTCGCCCACTCGGTGCTGCAGAGCGTGCGCGGCCATCACGGGCTGGTGCAGGTGCGCACGGTGGTGATCATCGGCGTGCTCGCGATCGTGCGGAAATTCGTGCTGCTGGATGTCGAGGTGGCGTCGGGCATGCTGCTGCTCGGCCTCGCCGCGGCGCTGGCGGCGCTGGGGGTGGTCTATGCGGTGACGCACTGGATCGAGGACCGCGTGCGGGCGCGGGCGCTGGACGACACGCGGCGGACCTTCGGCTCGACCGGCGCCGTCGACGAGACCGCGCTGGAGACCGAGGCGCGCCGCCTGGCCGCCGACCGCCTGCACAATGCCTGACCGGGGGCCTGACCGGGGGCCTGACAGGGGGCCTGACAGGGGGCCTGACAGGGGGCCTGACAGGGGGCCTGACAGGGGGCTTCGCCGGGGCGTCAGCCGGGCTTGAGGCCGGGCGCCCCTTCGGGCAGCACGCCCTCGACGAGACCCGGCCCGGACCGCGCATCATGAGCCCACCGCCCCCCACTGCTGATCCCGCTGCCGATCCCGGCGCTGATCGCGCTGCGGCACCGGGCGGGCGGGCGCTGACCACCGCCACGGTGCTGGCCATCGCCACGCCGGTGGTGCTCTCGAACGCGGCCGTGCCGCTTCAGGGCGCGATCGACACGGCGATCATGGGCAACACCGGCGATGCGACGCTGCTGGCCGCGGTCACGCTGGGGGCGGCGGCGGTGGTGATGGCCTTCGCCTCCTGCAACTTCCTGCAGACGGGGATCAGCGGGACGACGGCGCAGGCGCTGGGCGCGGCGAATCCGGAGCGGGCGGCCAACACGCTCTTGCGCGGGCTGATCGCGGCAGGCGCCATCGCGCTGGTCTTCATCCTTGCGGCGGGACCGTTCACGACGGCCGCGCTCTGGCTCTTCGAGGCGCCGGCCGGGGTCGATGGCCCGGCAGCGACCTATGTTCGCCTCCGCCTCTGGGGCGCGCCGTTCGAACTGGCGAACTACGCCGTCCTCGGCTGGTTCGCGGGGCAGGGGCTGACGGGGCGGCTCTTCGCGCTGCAGCTCGCGGTCTCGGGCGTCAACGTGGCGGCGACGCTGGGGCTGGTGCTGGGCCTCGGCCTCGGGATCGAGGGCGTGGCGCTCGGCACCGTGATCGGCCATGCGGCGGGCGCGGCAGCGGGGCTGGCGGTCGCGCGCGCGCGCCTGCGGGCCCTGGTGCCGGCTGGCTGGCGACCGCGCCGCGCCCGGCTGTTCGCGGCGGTCGAGATCGCGGCGCTCGCGAGGCTCAACCGCGACCTCTTCCTGCGCACGCTGATGGTGGCCTTCGCCTTCGCCTGGGTGGCGCGGCTGGGCGCGATGCAGGGCGAGACGGTGCTGGCGGCGAACGGCGTGCTGATGCAGTTCTTCGCGGTCACCACCGCGGCGCTCGACGGTTTCGCCATTGCGGCCGAGAGCCTGGTGGGCCGCGCGGTCGGTGCCCGTTCGCGCGACGGCCTGCGCCGCGCCGTGCTGGTCTCGGCGCGGGCGGCGGCGCTGCTGGCGCTCGCGCTCTCGCTGGTGCTCTACGCGGCCGCGGGACCGATCGTCGCCGCCTTCACCGATATCGAGGCGGTGCGGACCATCGCGATGGCCCATGTCGGCTGGGCCGCCTTCATCCCGCTGGCGGGCGTGGCGGCCTTCATGCTGGACGGCACCTTCATCGGCGCGGCCGACGGGCGGTCGATGCGCAATGCGATGGCGCTCTCGGTCGCGCTGTTCCTGCCCGCCGGATGGCTCGCGACCGAGATGCTCGGCAACCACGCCATGTGGGCGAGCGTCTGGGGCTTTCTCATCCTGCGCGCCGTGACGCTGGGCGCGCTGTACCCCGCCCTCGAAGCCCGTGTCGGCTCCCATGCGCCGGGTCCGCCGGCCCCCGGGGGGTGATGGTCTCCCCGCTCCAGTTCCCGCTCCCGCCCTGCGTCAGCCTGGGCAGAGAAACGTGAACATTAATAGAACACAGAGTGAGGCGCCGTCGCCGCCCTGGGGTTGCCGGGCGTCGTCGCTGCCCTGGGGCGCATGCCAACCGGACGGCAGCACGGGCGCCCTGCCCACCCACGTCAGTCTAGGCCGATGCGCATGAACATCGCGTTGCGTCCACGCGTCGAGCAGCGTTCGCGGAAAGCTAACGGGATCGTGGCAACGATGACGCGGGAGGGGGCGAGGACGGGCGTCTGCGTTCGGGCGGCAACCGCTCTGGGCTCGCCGGGCGTCGTCGCTGTCCTCGGGTGGCCGGGCGGGGGCGTGGCCTCGGATCCGGGCGCCGGCTGACAGGCGGTCAGGTGGCAGCCAGCCCGGCATCGGCCGCCACCACCGCGGCGTCGCGCCCCACCGCCCCGGCCAGTCCGGCATGGCCGTCGGCTGCCGCCAACCCTGCCAGGCCCCGCGCGATGTCGTGCACCAGCCAGAGCCCGCAATAGGCGAGCGCGGTGTAGAGCTGCACGGCCACGGCGCCCGCGCGGATCTTGGCATAGGCGTCCTCGGCCGACGCGATGCCGCCGACGCCGATCATCGGCACACGATCGCCGAGCCGGAGGTGCAGCGCCGCCAGCACCGCCGTCGAGCGCGCCATCAGCGGCCGGCCCGACAGGCCGCCGGCCTCCGCGGCGAAGGGCCCCGCGACACCCTCGCGCGAGAGCGTCGTGTTGGTGGCGATGACCGCGTCCAGCCCGTGGTGCAGCGCGGCAGCGGCGATCGTGTCGATCTCGGCCGCCGCGAGGTCCGGGGCAACCTTGAGGAAGAGCGGCACCGGGCGCGCCAGCCCGGCCCGCGCCTCGACCGCCCGCGCCAAGACCGCGTCCAGCGCCGCCGCGCCCTGCAGGTCGCGCAGCCGCTCGGTATTGGGCGAGGAGACATTGACGGTCAGGAAATCCGCCAGCGGGCCCAGTCGCGCGATCAGCACGGCATAGTCGCCCGCGCGATCCTCGCTGTCCTTGTTGGCGCCGAGGTTAAGGCCCAGCGGCACCGCGACCGGCCCGGCCGCCCGCAGCGCCTCGAGCCGCGCGGCCATCGCCTCCATGCCCGCATTGTTGAAGCCGAAGCGGTTGATCGCGCCACCCTCGCCAGCCAGGCGGAAGAGCCGCGGGCGCGGGTTGCCCGGCTGCGGGCGCGGCGTCACGGCGCCGAGCTCGACGAAACCCGGCCCCGCGCGGGCGAGCGCCGCGGCCGCCTCGGCGTTCTTGTCGAACCCCGCGGCGATCCCGACCGGGTTGGCCAGCGACAGCCCCGCCAGCCGCGTCCCCTTCCCGGCACCGCTCGCCGGCCCCGTCCGCGGCCCGAGCCCGGCCGCCAGCGCCCTCAGCGCCAGCCCGTGCGCCCGCTCCGGATCCAGCCGGGCCAACGCGATCAGCCCCAGCCGCTCGACCCCGCGCCCGACCGCCTCGCCGAAGCCGCCCGTCACGCCTCCGCGTCCCCGGGCAGCCGGAAGGCGCCGTCGGCGTCGCGCCTCAGCGGCCGGATCCAGACGATGTCGGTGCCGGTCAGCGGGCGGTAGAGATGGGGAAACAGCGCCCCGCCGCGCGAGGGCTCCCACTTGAGCGCCTCGCCCAGCGCCCCGACCTCGCAGGCCGCGATCACCAGCGGGCCGCGATCGGCGAAATGCTTCTCCGCCGTCCCGGCCACCTGCGCGCCGGTCGAGAGATGCACGAAGCCATCGGCCAGGTCGGCCGCCGAGCCCGCGAAGACATCGTCCCGCGCGAGTTGCGCCTGCTCGTCGACCGTCAGGATCTTGTACACCAGCATGGCCCCCGCTTGGCCCGCCAGCCTCGCGGGGTCAACCCGGTCGGGTGGCCGATCCGGCCGAGCGGGTGGG
>JBCBPG010000238.1:0-6595 GCA_039820865.1 Pseudomonadota bacterium | reverse complement strand
GCCTGACGCCTGGCCGTGACTGCTGCGGGGGCGGGTGTCCTGCCGGCCGGCCCTGGCACGGGTCGTGCCCGGCGCAGGCGCGTCCCCAGGCGCGTCCCCCAGGCGCGTCCCCCAGGTGCGTCCCCCAGGTGCGTCCCCCAGGGTGCGTCCCTCGGGCGGCGGTCCGTGACCCCCTCGGGCGGCGATGGCCGCCACTGCCGGTGATCGTTGCGCCAGACGGCTGGACCAGAGGGCTGCGGCAGGCGGCGGCTGCTGATGACTGCGGCAGGCGGCTGCTGCTGATGGCTGGGGCGGATGGCTGGCTCCGGCGGTAGGATTCGAACCTACGACCAGCGGATTAACAGTCCGATGCTCTACCACTGAGCTACGCCGGATCAGAACCAGGAGTGCGCCTGGGGCGCGGTGTGCCCGCGGCGCCGGGTGCAGGTACCGGGGGGGCGGGGCGGTGTCAAGCGCCGGTGGGCGCGCCGGCCTCCCGCCCGCTCCCTCTCCCCCGGCCCCTCTCCCCCGACCCCTCTCCCTGGGGGAGAGGGGGGCGGCAGTGGCGGGCGTGGCGTGCGGCGGTCTACTGCGCGGCGACGGGGAGGGCGCCGCCGTAGTCGCGGGTGGCCTCGCTGGACGCCTGGGCGACCATGCGCCCCAGGGTCGAGAGGCGCTCGAGCGGGATGCGGGCCGAGGGGCCGGAGATCGAGATCGCGGCGACGCCCTGGCCATGCTCGTCGAACAGCGGCGCGGCGACGCAGCGCAGGCCCAGCGCGTGCTCCTCGTCGTCGAAGGCGTAGCCGAGGGTGCGCACCTCCTCCAGCGTCGCCTCGAGCTTGGCGCGGTCGGTGACGGTGGCAGCCGTGACGCGGGTGAGCTTCATCGAGTTCATCAGGTAGTTGCGGCGCACCGGTTCCATGTGCGCCAGCAGCACCTTGCCGGCGCCCGAGGCGTGCAGCGCGATGCGCCCGCCGACGCCGGTGATGGCGCGCATGGCGTGGCGGCTTTCGATCTGGCCGATGCAGACGGCTTCGCTGTCCGATTCGACGAAGAGGTTGGCGGTCTCGCCCGAGACCTCCATCAGCCGGCGGAGATAGGGGCGGGTGAGCGTGAGCTTGTCCCGCGAGCGCGCGAAGCTGGCGCCGACATAGAAGGCCGCGACACCGACGCGCCAGACGCCGCCCTGCGGGTCGGGGCGCACGAAACGCTCGGCCTCGAGCGTCGTCAGCAGGCGGTGGGTGGTCGAGGGGGGCAGGCCGGCGGCTTCGGAGAGCTCGGTCAGCGACATGCCTTCGTTCGCGGCGGCGAGATGGCGGAGCAGCGAGAGCGCCCGTGTGAGTGACCGCACCTGTCCTGCGGTGCGCGCCTTCTGATCTGTGTCGCCCATTGTCCCCCTAGCGCCCCTTCTTTCCTCTACGCCTGTATCGCGCCCGATCGTCGCACTTATCCGGCCCGCGGAAAGGTGGAGCAGCGGCCAGAAAAGCCAAGCCGGCCCCGCGGCGCTTCCGGTGATTTCGTCATCGCAACGTCGTGGGGGCAAGGGCGTGTCGCCCGCGAGCTTTGGTAAGTCGCGGTTTTCTCATGGAAATGAGTTGTTCGGCCATGAATTTGAAACTTTCGCCGGGGGCAGGGCCGGCGCGGTGGGCTGATGCGGGTCATGCGGTTGGCTGCCCCTGCCGCCCCGGACTGCGGCCCCGCCCGTGCGGCCCCGGACTGCGAACGGGCAGGGGCCCGGACCGCGGGTCGGGGCCCGGACTGCGGGTCGGACAGCGGACGGGCGCGTGGTGTTTCAGGCGCGGCGGCTGCTGGGCGGGCGGGCATGGGTGGCGGGCGCGTTGCCCCGGGTCCGGTCGTCGTCGTCCCACCCCTTTGCCTGGTCGTACCCGGCGGCCGTGCGGCCGCCGTCGCAGGACCCGGCGTCGGCGTCGGCGGCGAGCAGGGCGGCGAGCGCGCGGTCGGTCTCGGCCCAGGCGGCGGCGAGATCGCGGGCATGGCGGGCGGCGGCGGCGATCCCGCGCTCGGGCTCGATGTCCAGCCAGCGTCCCATCTCGCCCACGCGCATGGCGCCGACCGAGCCGGCCATGCCCGCGACGCGGTGGCCGGCCTGCCGGGTCGCGATGGCGTCGCCGGCGGCGAGGGCCTCGATGATCCGGCCGATTTCCTCGCCGAGGTCGATGCGGGCGTGGTCGAGCAGCGCGACCACCCGCTCGCGCCCGGAGATCGCCATGAACTCCTCGATCGGGCTGGCGTCGAACAGGGGCGCGTCGCGGACGGCGGGGGCACGGGACATCGGGCCCGGCGCGTCGGGATCGGCGTTGCTGCAGGGCGCGGTGTCGCCCGCGCGCGGCGGCCACGGGCGGCCATCGGGCGGCGACGCGGCCCTGGGGCGGCGGTTGTCCATGATCGTGCGGATCTCGGCACCGAAGCCCTCGATCGAGACGATGGGCTTGGCGATCACGCCGTCCGCGCCCATCGCCATCACGCTGGCGCGCTCCTCGTCGCCGCAATAGGCGGTGAGGGCGATGATGGGCACGTCTGCGTTCGGCCCGTGGCCGGCGCGGAGGTGGCGGATCACGTCGCCGCCCGCCATCAGCGGCATCTCGATATCGACCAGCAGCAGGTCGTAGCCCTGCCGCCCGGCCGCCTCGATCGCCGCATGACCATCGCCCACCGTTTCGGCCCGTGCGCCGAGGGCGGCCAGCATCTGGCTGGCGACGAGCTGGTTGGTAGGATTGTCCTCGGCAAGGAGGACGGAGAGACCGTCAAGCACCATTATCTCCCGGGGCCAGCCATGGCCGCCTCGACACGCGATTACACCGGGACCCGTTACCCGTTCCCTTCCGCCGCAGCACGGCGTTCGGAAAAGCTAGTGTGCCCCTGCGGCCGAAGGGCGGCGGCGGCGGGGAGACAATGGTACCATCGCGTGAGGCTGTCCCGATCCGGCGCATCAACTTCGCGTTCTGCGCGAAGAGTTGACCCATTTCAGGACATTCAACGGCAGGGTGACTGCCGGCTATCCCGTACCTGCCGCCTGTTGGCGCCTGTCGGGACAGCCGGCCCGGTGACCCCCCGGTGACCCGGTGTCAGCCGCTGCGGGCGGCGCCGGGCTGGAAGCCGAGGGTCGTCAGCGCGGCGCCGAGTTCGTCGAGGATCGCCGGGTCGTCGATGGTCGCCGGGACCTTCACGCTCTCGCCGTCGGCGAGCTTGGCGATGGTGCCGCGCAGGATCTTGCCCGAGCGGGTCTTGGGCAGACGCTCGACCACCACGGCCTGCTTGAAGAAGGCGACGGGGCCGATCTCGCGCCGGACGAGCGCGACCGCCTCGTCCACGATCTCGGCCGGCGGGCGGTGGCAGCCGGCATTGAGGCAGAGAAAGCCCACCGGCACCTGGCCCTTGAGCTCGTCCGCCGCACCGATCACCGCGACCTCGGCGATGTCCGGGTGGCGCAGCAGCACCTCCTCCATCTGGCCGGTCGAGAGGCGGTGGCCCGCGACGTTGATGACGTCGTCGGTGCGGGCCATGATGAAGAGGTAGCCGTCCTCGTCGACATAGCCCGCATCGCCGGTCTCGTAGAAGCCGGGGAAGCGCTGGAGATAGCTGCGCCGGAACCGATCGTCCGCGCCCCAGAGGCTGGGCAGGCAGCCCGGCGGCATCGGCAGGCGCACGGTGATGGCGCCGAGCGTGCCGGCCGGCTGCGGCTCGCCGCCCTCGTCCAGGATGCAGACGTCGTAGCCTGGCATCGGGACCGAGGGCGAGCCGGACTTGAACGGCAGCGCGCCGAGACCCATCGGGTTGGCCGCGATCGGCCAGCCGGTCTCGGTCTGCCACCAGTGGTCGACGACCGGCACGCCGAGCTTGTCGCCGGCCCATTCCACGGTGGCGGGATCCGCCCGCTCGCCCGCGAAGAACAGCGTCTCGAGCGTCGGCATGGGAATGTCGGCGATGAAGGCGCCCTCGGGGTCCTGGCGCTTGACCGCCCGGAAGGCGGTGGGCGCGGTGAACATCACCTTGGCGCCATGCTCGGCGATCACGCGCCAGAAGACGCCGGCATCGGGGGTGCCGATGGGCTTGCCCTCGAACATGATCGTCGTCGCGCCGACCAGCAGCGGTGCGTAGACGATGTAGCTGTGGCCGACGACCCAGCCGACATCCGAGGCAGTGAACATCACGTCGCCCGGGCCGATGCCGTAGATCGCCGGCATCGACCAGGCGAGCGCCACCATGTGACCGCCGTTGTGGCGGATCACGCCCTTGGGCTGGCCCGTCGTGCCGGAGGTGTAGAGGATGTAGAGCGGGTCCGCCCCGCCCACGGGCACGCAGGCCGCGGCCTCGGCCCCCTCCTGGAAGGCGTGCCAGTCGTGATCGCGCCCCTCGACCAGGTCGGCCGGCTGCTGTTCGCGCTGGAGGATGACGCAGAACTCGGGCTTGTGCGTGGCGATCTCGAAGGCGGCATCGACCATGGGCTTGTAGGGCACGACGCGCCCGGGCTCGAGCCCGCAGGAGCCGGCGATCAGCGCCTTGGGCCTGGCGTCGTCGATGCGCACGGCCAGCTCGCTGGCCGCGAAGCCGCCGAAGACGACCGAGTGGATCGCGCCGAGGCGGGCGCAGGCGAGCATGGCGATCGCGGCCTCGGGCACCATGGGCATGTAGATGACGACGCGGTCGCCCCTGGTCACGCCCCTGGCGGCGAGGGCGCCGGCGAGGCGGGCCGTGCGCGCCTGCAGCTCGGCATAGGTGATCTCGGACCGGGTGCCGGTGATGCGGCTGTCGTGGATGATCGCGACCCGCGCGCCATGGCCGGCGGCGACATGGCGGTCGATGGCGTTGTGGCAGGTGTTGCACTGCCCGTCGGCGAACCAGGTGTGGAAGGGCGCCTCGCCGCCCAGCGCGCGCGTCGGGGGCGTGTCCCAGTCGACGGCCTCGGCCGCCTGCATCCAGAACGCCTCAGCATCCGCCTTCCAGGCGCCGTAGACCTCGTGATAGCCGCTCACGCGCACCTCCCTCGTCCGGTTGTTCTCACGCTCTCATAGCATCCCGTCCGCCTGACGGAAGGCGCCGGGGCCGGCGCTCATCCCTCGCGGCCCGGCGCGGCGGTCGCCTTGATCGCCCTCAAGCCGCGAGCGGTCCGGCCGGCGGTGCGCTTCACGCACCCTGCGGACAGGCGGGAGGCGCGATGCGGTGCGGTGCGCGCAGCCTGCGGGTCAGGTGCGGTGCACGCAGCCTGCGTGTCAGGTGCGGGGAGGGCCGTGTTCGGGGAAGAGGTCGGGGCGGTCGCGCCGGCCGAGGACCCAGGCATAGACCTCGGCGGTCTGGCGCGCCTTGGCGGCCCAGACGTACTTCTCGTGGACGCGGGCGCGGGCGCGGATGCCCATGGCGTGCAGGGCGGCCGGGTCGGCGGTGAGGCGCGCGAGCTCGGCGCGGAGCGTGGCGGTGATGCTCGCGCGGTCGCCGAGCGGGATCTTGACGCCGGTCTCGGGGGTGACGAGCTCGGCCGGGCCGCCATAGTCGACGATGAGGGGGGCGACGCCCAGCGCCATCGCCTCGAGCACCACGCCGCCGCCGAACTCGCGCACGCTGGGAAAGCCGAGGAGATCGGCGCCGACGGCGATGCGCTGGACCTCCTCATGCGGCTGCCAGCCGTGGAAGGTGACGCCGTCTCCCAGGGCCTGGCTCCCGGCCAGGGCGCGGAGCTCGGCCATCATCGGGCCGTCGCCCACGATGTCGAGCGCGAGGCGCCCGGCGGCGACCAGGGGCGCGGCGGCCTCGATCAGCATGTCGCAGCCCTTGTAGGGCACGAGGCGGCCGATGAAGACCACGCGCGGCGGGCTGCCCGGTGCGGGGCGCGTCGGCAGCGAGAAGCGTTCGGGCAGGATGCCGTTCTCGGGGATGTAGACCAGCTTGTCGGCGAAGCGGTCGGGGATCTCGGCCGCGGTATGGCGCGAGCCCGCGATGATCGCCGCGGCATGGGAGAGGGTCGCGGTGCGGCCAGGGAGGAGCTTGTAGGCGCTGCGGATGTAGCTCAGCCACTCGCGCTCGGCATGGCGGGCATCGCCGAAGCCGGGGGGCCAGGGCAGGCCGCCGTTGAGGGGGCCGAGGACGAAGGGCACGCCCGCGCGGGCGGTCCGGCGGGCGATGGGGCTGGGGCGCGTCGGTGTGAGCGGCGTGATCCGGTGGACGATGTCGAAGCGCCCGGCGCGGATGTCCGGGCCGAAGCGGCGCCAGACCAGATGCTCGAAATAGGGATAGGCGAGCGCGCCGATGGCCGAGACGGTGGTCCAGCCCTTGCCCGCCCCGCCGCGCAGCCGGCTGGCGAGGCGGTGGAGCGGCGCCGCGACCGCCTCGCTGTCGATGGCGGTGAAGTCGGCGCCCTCGCTGAGCCCCGCGCGCAGGAAGGCGTCGCGGTTGCGGATCTGGGTGACGATGTGGACATCGGCGACCGCGCGCAGCGCCGTGGCATGCGACCAGCCGACCAGCGGCACCGAGACCTGCTCGGGATTGGCGGCCTCGGCCATCGCCAGCACCCGGGGCCGTGCGGCCCGCCCCTCGGTCTCGCCCATGCCGGCCCCCATCCGCGCGCCCCTCCGCGCCTCGATGCGCGGGTTATAGGGGCGTG
>JBCBPG010000237.1:0-6597 GCA_039820865.1 Pseudomonadota bacterium | reverse complement strand
TCTTCGAGAGCTTCGGCTACACGACGCTCGGCTATGGCGGGCGGGTCGTGCTGCCGCTGGTGCTGGTGCCGGAGGAGGCGGGCCGGCCGATCCGCCTGGCCCTCAACGGGATGCTCGGCGTCTGCCGCGAGATCTGCGTCTTCGAGGAGGTCGACCTCGGCGCCGAGATCGCGCCGGACGGTCCCGCGCCCGATCGCGTGGCGATCGGCATCGCCTGGCTGACTGTGCCGCCCAGCGGCGACGAGGCGGGCGTCTCGTTCTCGGCGTGCCGCGTCGCCGGCGCGGGCGAGGCGCGACGGTTCGAGGCGGCGCTGTCGCTGCCCGCGGGCACGCCCGAGCCGATGGTCGTGCTGGAGGGGCCGGACGGCAGCTGGTTCGAGGATACCACCGTGACGCCCGCACCTTCGGGCGATCGCGGCGCCTGGCGGGTCGAGGCCACGATGATGGTGCCCGAGGCCGCCTGGCTTGACCGCTCGGCGATCACCACCACGGTACTGGCCGGCCCGCTGGCGGCCGAGATCTCGGGCTGCGCCCCCACCGGATGACCGGACGCGCGGCTGTCGGGGCGCGCAGCGCCGCGTCGAGAGGACGTCCGCTACCCGCGCCATGAGTGGACGTCCGGTACCCGCACCCACCCGCGTCAGGCTAACGCGCCGGAGGTAACCATTCCCCGAACGCTGGCCGGTTTCAGGGCGCAACGCGGGCGCCGGTCCTTATCCGACGCTTCAGGGAATCGGGGGTAACCTGACGAGGGAGGGCAGGGCCCTCAGGCAGGGTCTCGGGCAGGGCCCCGGGCAGCGTCCCGGGGAGGGCCCCGCCCAGGGTCGGATGTCTTGGCGTCGTCGCGTCTGCGCCGACGCGTGGTGTTGGCGGTCTCAGAGGTTGCGCATCATGCCCCTGGCGCCGGCGAGTTCGCGCATCTTCTTCTGCAGCTTCTCGAAGGCGCGGACCTCGATCTGGCGGATGCGCTCGCGGCTGACGCCGTAGACCTTGGAGAGCTCCTCCAGCGTGACCGGCTCGTCCTGCAGGCGACGTTCGGTCAGGATGTGCTTCTCGCGGTCGTTCAGCGTCTCCAGCGCCGACATGAGCAGCTCGCGACGCGTCTCCAGCTCCTGGCTCTCGGCATAGACGGTGGCCTGGTCGGCCTCGTCGTCGGCCAGCCAGTCCTGCCACTCGGTGGTCGATTCGCCGTCGCCCTTGAGCGGCGTGTTCAGCGACGAGTCGCCCCCGCCCGACAGGCGGCGGTTCATCGAGACCACCTCGTCCTCGGTCACGCCGAGGTCGTGGGCGATCTTCTGCACGTTCTCGGGGCGGAGATCGCCCTCCTCGAGCGCACCGATCTTTCCCTTCGCCTTTCGAAGGTTGAAGAAGAGCTTCTTCTGCGCTGCCGTGGTGCCGAGCTTCACCATCGACCACGACCGCAGGATGTATTCCTGGATCGAGGCGCGGATCCACCACATCGCATAGGTTGCGAGCCGGAAGCCCTTTTCCGGGTCGAAGCGCTTGACCGCCTGCATGAGGCCGACATTGGCCTCCGAGATCACTTCCGCCGTCGGCAGGCCGTAGCCGCGATAGCCCATGGCGATCTTGGCGGCGAGGCGCAGGTGCGAGGTGACCAGCTTGTGCGCCGATTCGCGGTCGCCATGGTCCACCCAGGCCTTGGCCAGCATGTACTCCTCGTTCTGCTCCAGCATCGGGAACTTGCGGATCTCGGAGAGATAGCGCGACATCCCCTGTTCCGGCGACGGCGCCGGGAGGTTCGCATAGGTGTTGCTCATCGATCGCCTCCGAAGGGGCCGGGCGCCGTCGCGCCGACCCATCATGCCTCAGATCCTGGAACGTCCCGGCAGCGCATGCCGGCGCAGAACCGTCAGAAGCGCTTCCATATCCGACGGCAGCGCACTGTCGAAACATAGGTAGGTATTCGTTAGCGGATGTCTAAACCCCAGCCGGCGCGCATGGAGCGCCTGTCGCGGGAAAGCCTCGACCGCGGTGCCGGCCGCGCCGGCCGCAGCGGGAGCGCGGCGGCGCCCGTGGCCATAGAGCGGGTCGCCGATCAGCGGGTGGCCGACATGGGCGGCATGGACGCGGATCTGGTGCGTGCGCCCGGTCTCCAGCCGGCAGTCGAGCAGGCTCGCCCAGGGCCTGCCGTCGAGCCTGCCGTCGGGTCTGCCCTCGGGCCTGCCATCGGGTGTGGCGAACCGCTCCAGCGTGGCGAGGCGGGTGATGGCGTGGCGCGCGCCGGCGCTGCCCGGGGGGCGGACGGCCATGCGTTTGCGTTCGGCCGGATGACGGCCGAGGGCGGCGTCGATCCTGAGCACGCCGCCGCTCTCGGCCGTGACTGCGGCGAGGCCCATGAGGCGCGGATCGGCCGGATCCGGCGCCCCCCAGGCGAGCGCGGCATAGGCGCGCTCGATCGTGTGGTCGCGGAACTGGGCGGCCAGGCCCTCCAGCGCCGCCTCGGTCTTGGCGGCGACGATGAGACCCGAAGTGTCCTTGTCGATGCGGTGCACGATGCCGGGCCGCCGCTCGCCCCCGATGCCGGCGAGCGTCGGGCCGCAATGGGCGAGGAGCGCGTTGACGAGCGTGCCGTCCGGCGTGCCGGGGGCGGGGTGGACGACCATGCCGGCGGGCTTGTCGATGACGATGAGATCGTCGTCCTCGTGCACCACCGAGAGCGGGATGGCCTGGGGTTCGGGGACGGCGGGCGCCGGGGCGGGCAGGGCGAGCGTCCAGGTCTCGCCCTCGACCGCGCGCATGCCGCGTGCCGCCGGCCGACCGCCGGGCCCGGTGAGGCGACCCTCCGCCATGGCCTCGGCAATGCGCGACCGGCTGAGGCCGGGGATGTCCGCGGCGCACCTGGCGAGCGCCTTGTCCAGCCGTTCGCCGGCCTCGGCCCCGGTCACGGTGAGGCTCACCGTGCGGCCGTCGTCGTCCAGTTCCTCACCGTCGCCGACCGCATCGCCGCCGGTGGTGACATGGTGGCCCTTGCCGGTGGCGCCCGGATCGTCCAGTGGATCGGCCATGTCCGCGCCCAAGACCTCCCCGCCGCCGTCTCCGCCGTCCGTCGAGGACGACGAGTTTCCCGAACCGCCGCGCCTGCGCCGGCTGCGGCTGATGGTGAGCGCGCTCACGATCGGCTCGCTCGTCGCCGTGCTGGCGATCGCGGCCACTGTTGTGGTCCGGCTGGGCCTCACGCCACAAGCCCCGCCGGTGGCGCCGGGCGTCCCTGCCGACGTGAGCGCCGAAGTGCTGGGCCTGCCGGGCGAGGCGCGCATCCTGGCGGTCGGGCAGTCGGGCGGCGTGCTGCTCTTCGTGCTGGAGGACGCAGGGGGACGGACGCTGCACCGTCTCGACGCCGCGACCGGCGAGACGCTCTCGGTCACGCCGATCCGCGACCGCTAGAGCATTTTCCAGTCAGACTGACTCAGTCTGGCGACAAGAAAACGCGGCGAACAAAACACCGTAGAGCGCGAGACCTGACGCAGTCAGGTCGGCAAGCGCTCTAGGCCGCGTGGGGTGAGGGTGGGCGCGAGCGTCGCCCCCACCCGCGTCAGTCTTGCCACGAAGCGATTACCGTTCGGCGAACGCTCCGGCGCTGTGGGACGCAACACGATCTTCACGTTGTTGGGCGAATCCTGACGTGGGTGGGGGCGCCGATCGGGCCGGCCTGTCGCGAGGCTCCTGGCGCTCAGCCGCGCGGTCGGACGGCGGGGCAGCCGTCGGGGCCAAGGTCGCGCCAGGCGGGGATGCCGGCGATCGCCTCGGCGTGGTAGACGGCCCGCGCGACCGCCCGGGCCAGGCAGTCGGCCGCCATCATGCCGACCCGTCCCGTCAGCGCCGCCCCGGCGCGCTCGCCCGGGCCCGTCGCCAGCGCGAAGACGGTGTCGCCGTCCAGCGGCGTGTGCACCGGGCGGATCGCGCGCGCGAGCCCGTCATGCGCCATCAGCGCCACGCGGTGGCACTCGTCGTGGCTGAGCCCCGCATCCGTCGCCACGACCGCCAGCGTGGTGTTGGCGCCGGAGGCATAGCGCTCGAAGTCGAAATCCGGCAGCGGCATGGGCATGGGCGGCGGGGCGATGGCGCCGAACTCGCGCCCGCGCTCGAAAGGGTGGGCCCAGAAGGCGGTCGTGCCCGGCATCGTGACCAGCCCCAGCGGGTTGGCGATGGCGAGCGCGCCGACGGTGAGCCGGCCCTCGGCGCCTTCGGCGACCAGCGAGGCGGTGCCGGTGCCGCCCTTGATCGGCCCCGCGGTCGCGCCGAGGCCGGCGCCGGCATTGCCCTGGCGGATCGTCTCGCCGGCGTGCTCGGTCGCCGCGCGGGCGAGGTCCCACCAGGGCGGCGTCTCCCAGCCGGTGGGCGCGTCGGCGGTGCCGGTCAGCAGGTCGAAGATGATCGCGCCCGGCACGATCGGCACGCGCGCCGGCCCGATGGCGAAGCCGCGGTTCCGGCGGCGCAGCGCGTCCATCACGCCGCCGGCCGCGTCGAGCCCGAAGGCCGAGCCGCCCGAGAGCGCCACGGCGTCGATGCGCTGGACCGTGCCGCCGAGCGCCGCGGCGCTGACCGCGCGCGTGCCGGGTCCGCCGCCGCCGACCGCGGCCGAGGCCATGACCGGCCGCTCGGCCAGCACGACGGTGGTGCCGCTGACGAGCGCGGGCGCCTCGGCCTGGCCGACCGCCAGCCCCGCGACATCGGTCAGCGCGTTCAGGGGGCCCGGGGCCAGGCGGCGCGTGCTCTCGGCCATCAGGCCCTCCTCAGGTCCACCAGGGGTCGATGGCGGCGATGTCGGCGTCGGACCAGCCAAGGTGATGGGCGATTTCGTGCACCAGGACATGGGTGACCAGCGCACCCAGCGTCACGTCGCCGCGGGCGATCCACTCGTCGAGGATGGCGCGGCGATAGAGCCAGACGGTGTCGGGCAGGGTCGGCAGGTCGTCGGTCGAGCGGGTCGTGAGCGCGCGGCCGTCGTAGAGGCCGGTGAGCTCGTAGGGATCCTCGAGGCCGAGCGTGGCGAGCGTCTCGTCGTCGGCAAGCTCCTCGACGCGCACCAGCACCCCCTCGGCCGCGGCGTGGAAGGCCGGGGGCAGTGCGGCGAGCGCCGCTTCGGCCATCGCCTCGATCTCGGCGATGCCCGGTGCGCAGCGGTCCTGCCAGCCGGCCGCATCACCGGCCCCCTCGCCCGGCGGCTGCAGCGGGTCCGCCGCCGTCGCGTCAGGGTTTAAGGGTCTGGCAGACTTCATGAATGCTGTCCTGACGGCGTTGTCGCGTTTTCTGCGTCCGCTGTCGCACACGCTGCCGGTCATGTGCGGCACGCGGCGAAGTCATGCAGAAATCTCAGTACTCCTCGGTCGCCAGAGTGCCCATTTTCACAGCACCGACCAACCCTGTCGACACCACGGAGACCTGTAATGCTGAAGCGCCTTCTCTCGCCCGTCCTCGCCCCGAGCCGCAACGCCCGCGCCATGGACGAACTCTACGCCTTCCACCGCGCCGAGATGCGCGAGGCCGGGGTCACCGACGCGCAGCTGCGCGCCTTCCTGCACGGCCACCGCTAGCGTCCTGCCCGGTACGACGGGGTAGGGCGGCCGCCGGAACGGGCAGCCGCTGGTCGAACATGGGGCGTCTCGCCACCGCGGCGGGACGCTCTTTTTCATTATCGTCCCTATGCTGGAGCGTCGCGGGTCCTCTCCGAAAGGTGCCTTGACCTACCTTCAGAAGCAGGGCTTATCGTGGATAAGTGAACAATACCCGATATGAGGATGTGTGTACCCACGATGACGACTCCGACATTGACGATCGGGGAGGTGGCTGAGCGGTCCGGCCTTCCGGTAAAAACCATTCGATATTACGAGGAGATCGGCCTGATCTCGCCGTCCCGGAGCGTGAACCGCTACCGGGCGTTCGGCGAGCGTGAGGTGCATATCCTCGCCTTTCTCGCCCGTGCCCGCTCGCTTGGTTTTTCGATCAACGACTGTCGCGCGCTGATCTCGCTCTGGCAGGACCGCCACCGGGCGAGCGCCGACGTCAAGGCGCTGGCGGCGGAGCACCTGGCCGCGATCAGCCGCAAGATTGCCGAGCTGGAGAGCATGCGCGACACGCTCTCGGCGCTGGTCTCGCGCTGCCAGGGCAACGACCGGCCCGACTGTCCGATCCTGGACGACCTCTCGTTCGGCCGCGACAACTGACGCGTCGCGCGGCCCCGGGCCGCGCGCTGCCCAGGCCCTCGCGACGACCGTCGCCCGCGCTTCCCGCGTCCCCCATGCACCGCAGCATGGCAGTGCCTGCCGGAACGCGGGCGCGGTCCGGCGCATTGTCCGTCCGAAGGCGTGGCGGTTCCGCGCTGCGCCCGGCGGGAGCCCGTACCGGCCCCCGCCAGCACGGAGGACCGACCATGTCGCGCAGTGTCATGCTTGGGGTCGGCGTCGTCGCCGTCGTCATCCTCGCCGTCCTCGGCGTCATGCAACTCGAGGACAGCCCAGGCCCGGCCGAACAGGCGGGTCGCTCCGCGAGGCGATCGGCGCGCTCGAGGCCGACCACGCCTTCCTGCTCAAGGGCGACGTGTTCACCAAGGACCAGCTCGAGGGCTACATGGATCTC
>JBCBPG010000236.1:0-6604 GCA_039820865.1 Pseudomonadota bacterium | reverse complement strand
TACGCCGAAGATATGGGCATTGCGTGTGCGCAGCGGCACTGACGCGGGCTGGCACAGGTGTGAGCGGTCGTGACCATCCCCTGTCCCGATGCGACACGCGGCGCGTCCCCGGGGAGTCTCACGGCGGGTCGTTCGCCTTGACGGGGTGTGGCGAAGGGGCTTGCCGTGGCGGCCGGCACAACCGAGGGTTGGACCGATCGGTCGCCAATGACCGGCGTGATACGGGAGAGACGGATGAGCAAGCGCGACGAGCTGGTCGAAAAGTATGCCTCGGACCTCAAGACCAAGTGCGGTGTCGAGCCGGACATGGACCTGCTGCTCAAGGTGACGATCGGCTGCGGGCCGGCGATCTACGACGCCGATGCCGCGACCGTTGCCTCGTCGCAGCCGGGCGAGCTGGAGACGGTGAAGAAGAACTTCCTCATCAAGAAGCTCGGGCTCGACGACGGGCCGGCGCTGGACGAGGCGATAGGCACGGTGATCGAGACCTACGGCAAGTCCGAGCGCAACAAGTACCGGGCGGTGGTCTACTACCTGCTGACCAAGCATTTCGGCAAGGAAGCGATCTACGCCTGACGGCGGCGGGCGCGCCCCGGGGGAGGGCGGGTGAGAGGGCGGATCGCCCCCGCCTGCGCCCCCCGCCTGGGCCCCTGCCTGCGCCCCCCGCCTACGGCCCTGCCTACGGCGCTGCCCGCGCCCCTGCCTGTGCCCCTGCCTACGGCGCTGCCCGCGCCCCTGCCTACGGCGCTGCCCGCGCCCCTGCCTGTGCCCCTGCCTGTGCCCCTGGGGTCGCCGCGTCGCCGGCCGGCGCGTCGAGGCCGGCGGCGCCCATCTCCTCGGCCGCGCGGCAGATCGCGTCGACCATGGCCTCGTAGCTGGCGAACTGTCCGCCGGCGCGCGCGTAGCGCATCAGCGCGGCATAGCGCGCCGGCCGGTCGCGCCCGGTCATCGCGGCGCGAAGTTCGCGCTGCTCGTTGAGCCCGCCGGTCATGATGGCGTGGAAGGTCGCATCGCTCTCGGCCAGGACGGGGCGCGCGCGCATCAGCACCTGGATGCGGTTGAAGGCGTTCGGATGCGCGCCGTCCAGGGTGGCGCGCAGGTAGTCCCATTGCCAGGCGTTGAAGAACAGGAAGGCGGCCGCGCGCAGGAGCCGCCGCTGCGCCGTGATGTCGCCGAGGCGGTCGATGGCCCAGAGGTCGCAGGCGTGCTCCTCGCGCTGGCGCTGGGTGGCGGCGCCGGGGGCGAAGAGCGCGCCGTGCCCGGCCCCGACGCCCCCGGGCCAGGGCGCGCCCGCGGCGAAGGCCAGATGGGCCTGTTCGTGCAGCAGGGCGAAGACGGTCGAGAGCGCGGTCTGCCAGTGCACGAAGCGCTTGTGCGCCGCCGGCAGGAAGCGCGCGATCCGCGGTGCCGGTTCCTCGCCCACCATGTGCAGCACCAGGCGCGTCACATAGGCCGAGTGGAGCGCGGTCTGCGTCTCGGCGATGATCGGGGCGAGGCCGTGCGGGTCGGGCGCGCCCTCGGCGACGCGGCGGCGGATGCGGCCGAGAAGGTTGACCATCGCCGCCTGGGCCGCGGCGAATTCGAGCGCGCCGAGGAAGCCCTCGGTCAGGTAGATGGCGCCGCTGTCGAGCGAGGTCTGGCAGACATAGCCGTCGCCCTCGAGCAGCCCCACGGGCGTGTCCTCGGCGGCGAGCGGATCGGCGCCGAGATGGGTGCGCGAGACCTCGGCGAGATCGGCGAGGAGCGCGGGCGTCAGCGCCGAGACCCGGCGGCCCCGCAGCATCCCGGGGGCGAGCGGCGAGAGCGCGGGCGCCTCCGGGTCGAGCGCGTCCGCCGCGGGCGCCGACCCCGCCGGCAGCGCCCTCATCGCGGGGCGTCGCCGGCGGGTTCGGTGATCACGATCCTGAGGCCGCTCGCCTCGTCGGTGATCTCGATGCGGCGATCGCGGTCGCGCCGGGTGACGGCGCCGCCCGCGCGCCGGCGCGAGCGGATGGCATCGTAGATGACGTTGGCGACGATGCCGGTGCCGACGCCGGCGGCCATGTTGCAGAGGAGGGTGACGAGGGCCGCGCCCTCCATCAGATCGCGTGTCTCCTCGCCATCGCCATCGCCCGCGCCATCGCCCTCGGGCGGCCGGCCGAGCTCGGCCTCCAGCGGGGCGCAGGCCGCCGCGACCAGGGCGGCGGCGGCCTCGGCCTCCGCCGGCCCGGCGGCGGTGATGGTGATCCCGGCCTGCATCGGGATCACTCGGCCGCGACGGCGGGACGGGCGCGGGCCTGCAGCGCCTGCCAGAGGCGGAGCGGCGTGTAGGGCGTCTCGGGCGCCTCGCGCACGCCCGCGCGCCAGAGCGCGTCGAGGACGGCGAGGCTGACCGCGGGGATCGCGCCGACCGAGCCGGCCTCGCCGCAGCCCTTGACGCCGAGGGGGTTGGAGGCGGTGGGGATCTCCTCGAAGCCGAGCGCGAGGTCGGGGATGTCGCCGGCGCGGGGCATGGCATAGTCCATGAAGCTGCCCGTCAGCGGCTGGCCGGTCGCGCCGTCCCAGGCGGCGGCCTCCATCAGCACCTGGCCGAGCCCCTGGGCCACGCCGCCATGCACCTGGCCGGCCGCCAGCATCGGGTTCAGCAGGCGGCCGAAATCGTCGACGATGGTGTAGCGGTCGACGGTGGGCTGGCCGGTCTCGAGGTCGATCTCGACCTCGACGACATGGGCGCCGGTGGGGAAGGTGGTGACGGCCTCGTTCACCTCGCCGAGGGCGGCGAGACCGCCGCCGGCCCCCGCCACGGCCTGCAGGCCGACGGTGCGGTCGGTGCCGGCGATGCGGTAGCCGGCGATGGTGGCGTCGTACTCGATGTCGCCGGCGGCGGCCTCGAGCAGGGTGGCGGCCCGGTCGCGCCCGGCCTCGACCAGGTTGTCGGCGCCCACGCCCAGCACCTGGCCCGCCTTGATGGTCGAGCGTGAGCCGCCGGTGCCGCCGCCGCCCTTGAGCGCGTCGCTGTCGCCGGGCCGGATGGTGATGGCCTCGAACGGGATGCCGAGCGCGTCGTGCAGGATCTGCGCCCAGGCGGTCTCGTGCCCCTGGCCCGAGGACTGGGTGCCGATGGCGACCGAGAGGCGGCCGGCGGCGTCCATCTGCAGGTCGGCATGTTCGACCGGGCCGCCGCCCGTGCGCTCGAAGTAGTAGGCGACGCCGAGGCCGCGCTGGGCGCCGCGCCCGGCCGAGGCGGCGGCGCGGGCGTCGAAGCCGGCATGGTCGGCCTCGGCCAGCGCGCGGTCGAGCACGCGGTGGCAGTCGAGGCTGTCGAAGGTGAGCCCGCCGGGCGCTGCGTGGGGCAGGGCGGCGGGGGTCAGCAGGTTGCGCCGCCGGATCTCGACCGGGTCGATGCCGAGCTGGCGGGCCGCGGCCTCCATCAGCCGTTCGGTCGCGTAGATCGTCTCGGGCCGGCCGGCGCCGCGATAGGCGTCGGTCGGCGGCGTGTTGAGGAAGGCGCCGCGCACCTCGGCATGCATGGCCTCGACGGCGTACATGCCGCCGAGGAGCGGGGCGGAGAAGACGGTGTGCACGGCCGCGCCCGCGGTCGAGTAGCGCGCGCCGATGCCCGAGATGGCCGCCATGCGCATCGCGCGGCAGCGGCCGTCGGCATCGAAGGCGCCCTCGACGGTGCCGCGCATGTCGCGGCCCTGGGCGTCCGACAGGAACGCCTCGGATCGCGAGCCGATCCATTTGACCGGGCGGGCGAGGTCCTGCGCCGCCAGCGCGCAGAGGGCGTATTCCGGGTGGTTCATCAGCTTCATGCCGAAGGCGCCGCCGACGTCGTTGCAGTGCACGCGGATACGGTCGGCCTCGACACCCATGGCGGCAGCGAGCTTGGCGCGCATGCCGAAGACGCCCTGGCTGGAGCACCAGACCTCCCAGCGTCCCGCTGCGGGATCGTGGGTCACGTTGATGCAGCGTGGCTCGATCGAGGCCACGACGACGCGCTGGTTCAGGACGGGCGTGGCGATGATGTGCGCGGCCTCGGCAAACAGGCGCTCGGTGGCCAGACGGTCGCCACATTCCCAGACATAGGCGAGGTTTCCGGGGGCGGCCTCGTGCAGCTGCGGCGCCTCCGGCGCCAGGGCGGCGGCGGGGTCGGTGATGGCGGGCAGGTCCTCGATCTCGACCTCGATCGCCTCGACCGCATCCTCGGCGGCGGCACGGCTTTCGGCCACCACGAAGGCGATCGGCTGTCCCACGTAGTGGACGCGGGTCCCGGCCAGGTGCGATCCGAAAACCTTTGCATGCTCAAAGGGCAACGGAAATTCATTGCCAAGCGGTTTCAGACGGCCGTTAATGTCATCGCAAGACCAGGCGAGCAGGATGCCCGGCATGGCGCGTGCGGCTGCGAGATCGACGCGCCCGAGGCGGCCATGGGCTACGGGAGAGCGCAGCAGCGCGGCATGCGCCTGGTTCGCCAGTGCGATATCGTCGACGTAGGTCCCCTCGCCACGCAAAAGCCTAAAATCCTCGACACGTTGAACGTGCTGACCGAATCCGAACTTCACTGTGTCCTCCCAGGATGATGCGGTGCAGGATGGGACGGGGAGTGGGGCCGTCAAGCAGCACGACCGTGCAACGCTTGCGGAGAACCGTGCCCTGGGCCATTGGTTCGGCCCAGCGATGCTTTGACGCGCCGAGCGGGTGGGGCGCGCCAGTCAGGAAGGGTGGTCTGAGGTGTTCAAAGACGACCGCATGATTTCGATCCTGTCGGGGATCGTGCTGATGCTTGCGATCGGCACGCTGATCCAGCAGCAGGAGGTGGTGTCCGAGTATCTCGGGGGCGAGAGCGAGCCGGAGACGGTGGCGCTGCGTCCCGACCGCGTCGAGGTATCGCCCGACACCCTGACCCGGATCGACGTCCTTGCCAATGACATCGGGATCGGAGAGCGCGCGCAGATGGGGCTCGAGGTCCTGTCGCAGCCCTCCTGCGGACGCGTCTTCGTCCAGGGCGGCGCGCTGCAGTTCCTGGCCGAGATCGACTGCGAGCGGATCCAGACCTTCGAATATACCGTCGCCGGCGTCGAGGGCGCCGAGCCCGTCGGCGTGACGGTGACGGTGCGCGGCGCCACGGGCGTGCGCAATGCGCCGGAGCCGACGGCCGGCACCGGTGTCGCGGGGCTTGCCCCGGCGACCGAGACGACGGCGCCCGCGCCGGCGCCGGCGCTGCCCCGTGCAGCCGCCGCGCCGACGACCGCGCCCGCCATTCCCCGGATCGTGCTGCCGACGCCGACCGCGCCCGACAGCGGTGGCCAGGGCGGCACGGCGGTGGCGAGCGCGCCGCGCCCGTCCGCGCCGACGACCGCCGCGCCGGCCGCGCCCGGCCGCATCGCCAGCCCGACCGCGCCCGGCGCGGGCCGCTCGCCCTCGGGCTTTGGCGCGCCTGCCAGCCCGTCGGCACCCTCGACCGCCGGCAGCGGCCTCGCCCTCGGCGGGTCCGACGCGCCGACGCCGCGCGGTCTTGCCGGCCCGTCCGCGCCGACGGCGCCCGGCGGCCTCGCGGGGCTGACCCCGCCGTCGTCGCCGTCGCTGTCGGGCATCAACCTGCCGCCGGCCGCCGCCGCGCTGCCCGGGGCCGGCAGTCTCGGTGCGCCGAGCGCGCCGTCCGCGCCCGGTGGGGGCTTCGGCTCGACCGCGGTCGCCTCGGCGCCCTCGCTGCCGGGCGCCTCGGCGCCTTCGCTGCCCGGCGCCTCGGCGCCCTCGCGTCCCGCCGCGCCCGGCACCGGCTCGGGCGGCGGTACCGCGCGCCCGTCGTCGCCCGCCGCGCCCGCGGCTTCGGCGCCCGCCTCGCCCGGTGCGCCCGCGCTGGCCGGGGCCCAGCCCCCGGTGCCGAGCGCGATCGCCGGCGTGCTGTCGGCGCCGCAGCCCGCGGCGCCCTCGATCAGCGGCATCGGCGCCGTCGCGCAGAGCCCCGGCGGCCCGGGCATCGGTGCGCCGCCCCGCGATGTCGCGCCCTCGACCTTTGGCGCGCCGGCCTCGACGCCGACGATCGCGCTGGCCCGTGTCGAGGTGCCCAGCCAGGCGGTGGCACCGACCAACACCAGCAGCTCGGCGCTGAACCTGTCGGGGCCGAGCAGCGTGGGCGCGGACAGCGCCGACGTGGGCGTCGGTCTGTCGGGCGGCGACGCGGTCGCCTTCGCCGAGCCCTCGGCCGGTCTTGGCGACATCATCAACATGCGCGACATGATGAACGCGCTGCCGCGGCTCGACACCTCGGGTCCCGACGTGCTGGCGGCGCCGACGGCGCCCGGCGACGAGGACATCCGCGTCGGCGCGCTGACCCCCGGGTCCGACGTGCTGAGCACCGACCCGGCCTTTGGCGGCGCCGAGGTGGCGCGCCCGGAAGACGACGGCGAGGCGCCGGACAGCTTCGAGGTGGTCAGCCTGCCGAGCCAGGACCTGGCCTGCGTCGTGCCGCCCTCGGTCACGCTGGACGTGCGTCCGGCGGCGGAGACCGAGCTCGGCATCACCTCGCCCTGCCATGCCGACAGCGTGGCGACGGTGAGCTATCACGGCATGACCTTCGGCGTGGCGATCGACCGCTCGGGCCGTGGCGCGATCTCGATGT
>JBCBPG010000235.1:0-6609 GCA_039820865.1 Pseudomonadota bacterium | reverse complement strand
GAGCGTCAGGATCGTGTGCCCGCCCTCCTCGATCGTCAGCGAGTGATGGTAGTTGCCCGGTGTCGACCAGACGGTCTCGCCGCAGCTGTCGATCCGCCGGATCACCGGGCTGTTGTCGAAGCCGTAGAACAGCGAGCCGTCCGGCAGGATGTCGGCGCCGTGGACGAAGCGCGAGAATTCTTCCTGGTTCTCGACCTCGGGCTCGCCCGCGACGTCGAGATGCCAGTACTTGACCGCCCTGAGGTCGGGGTCGAGCAGGATGGCGGCGTTCTCGAGGTTCCCGTCGCGCCCGGCATAGAGGTAGAGCATGCGCCAGCCGCGGGCGAGGCGGTCGCGATCGGCGCGGAAGACCGGCAGGTGCAGGTCCGCATCGACGGCCGAGGCGAGCGTCTCGAAGCCGGGGCCCGCGATGCCGTCGTCGATCGGCTGGCCGGTGCGCCACTGGCGATCGCGTCCCTCGGCGACCTCGGTGGCGATCTTGCCGACCTCCTCGAGCGTGCGGCGGATCAGCGTCGGGAACTCGGCCACGGCCAGCGCGGCCTTGCCAGGTCCGCTGGCGCGATCCGGGTCGGCGGCTGCCGTCGCCACGAGGCGGCCGTAGACGATCAGCGTGACCGCGAAGACGAGGACGAGGAGGAGGACGAGCCAGATCGGTACGGATCGCGTCATGCCCGGCTTGCCCCCGCTTGTCGCCCCATGCGCCGTGCCACCCCACCCAGGCCGCCCGCGCACGCATCTCCCATGCCCTGGCCCCATGCCCTAGCCCCGCGACCCGCCGCTGCCAAGCCGCTTTTGCCGCGGCGGCCTTCGCGGGCCGGAAGCGGGTCAGCGGGCCGGCGGGCAGGCCCAGGTGTCGAAGGTGAAGTGGCCGGGCGGGAACCACCGCATCTCGGAGATGGTGAGGGCGTGGTTCTCGCGGCCCGGGTTGTGGTTCACGATCTCGAGGACGACGTCGCCGTCGGGCGTGACCTCGAAGGCCCGGCCCTGCTGCGGGCTGTTGGTGACGAGCGTCCCGTCCTCCAGCACCTGCAGCTTGCCGCGGATGCGGGAGTAGAAGTCGACCTTGCGCCCGTCGAACAGCACCTCGGTCTCGTAGGTGACGGGGTCGATCGCGACGATGCGGCTGTAGTCGCGGCTCATGCGGTTGTCGTAGACGCCGATGCGCCCGTCGGCCATCCACTCCGGGTCGTGCTGGCGGTTCCACTGGCCGACGCGCCACCACTTGGTCTCGAAGGTCTCGGGATCGATCACGTAGACCAGGTTCAGTTCGCGCGCACTGATCAGCAGGTCGCCCGCCTCGAACATCGGGAACATCGGTGCCAGGCGGGACGGCAGCGGGTCGACATCGTTGAAGTGGAACCGCTCCTCGCGGGTCAGCCAGCGCCCGGTCGTGTTGCGGTCGTTGGTGCTAGTCAGGTTCCGGTGCTCCATCCGGAGCTTGAGCAGGTCGATGTCGGGAGAGGCGTTCCACATCTTGGCGGGCCCGATCGACCGCAGCTCCTCACCCGTCTCGGTCGAGAATTCGCCGACCCGGTTCGCCACGAAGGTCCAGAGGCTCTCGCCGTCGTCCGACAGCGTGATCGCGTGGTGATAGGGGCCGGTCGGGCTGCGGGCATGCCAGATGCGCGTCGCGCAGCTGTCGATCCGATGCATCGAGGGCGAGCCGTCGAAGGTGTAGAAGAGCGTGCCGTCGCGCGTGATCTCGACCCCGTGCACCAGGCGGGCTCGCTCGGGGTGCGGTGACGGCCCGACGCCGTCGTCGGCGGTATCGCTGAGGCGCCAGAACTTGACGATCCGAAGGTCCGGATCGAGCAGGAGCGCGGCGTTGACGGCCTCGCCCTCCACGGGAGGCTTGAGGTAGAGCATGCGCCAGCCGCGGCTCAGCCGATCGCGATCGGCGCGGAAGACGGGCGGGACGACGCCGATCCCCTCGGCCATCGGCAGGGGCTCGAACCCCTTGCGGCCGATGTCGGGACCGATCGGCTGCCCGACGGTGGCGAGGCCGGAGGGACCCGTGACGGCGGCCGAGATCTGCTTCAGCGTATCGTGGGCGAGGTCCGGGAACGCCGCCACGGACCTGGCATGCTTTTCGATCGCCGTGGCCCGGAACGGGTCGTGCATGGCGTTCATGACCATGCGGCCGAAGAAGATCGCGCCGATCACGAGGGCCAGGACGACCAGCGCGAAGAGCCAGGCCGGTACCGACCGTGTCATCATCGTAGAGCTCCCCACCTCACGTGCCGGCCGGCGTTCCTCACCGCCGCCCGATGCCCGTGCGTAGCGCGCCGACCTCCATGTGCAAAGCATCCACGACGACGATCCGGCGCGGGCGCAGGACGAAGGCGCGCGTCGCCGGGGCCCGGGCGTGGGCGTGCCGGCGGTCAGATCTGGCCGAGGCGGCGCCAGGTCTGGAGTTTTTCGAGGCTGACCTCGAAATGCATCGAGTCCTCGCGGCCGAAGGCGGCGCCCCAGATCCAGCCCTCCTTCTTGAAGAAGTCGGCGAGCAGCGTCAGGCCGAGCTGGGTGCGCCCGTCGCCGAGCGTGTCGAGATAGCCGTCGATGTTGAGATCGACCGCGAGCCCGTAGGCATGGGCCGAGGCGCGGCCCTGGGTGCCGCGGATCTGGCGCACGCAGAGCGAGCCGGCCGAGGTGATGCGGGCATAGAGCTCGGGCTCGAAGACCTGCACGTTGGCGAAGACCTGGCGGATCGAGATCAGGGCGGGCTTGATCATGCGCGCGCGGATCGGGCCCACCTCCTCGGTCGAGAGCAGGTTGACCAGCGTCTCGTTGGTCGGCTGCTGGCAGTCGTCGCTCAGGTCCTGGCGCGGGAGGCCGAAGAGCTCGGCCAGGTCCGAGGGGCGCGCGACGGTCAGCCCCGCATTCACGTTGCGCCGGTCGGCGATCAGCACGACCTGGGCGAAGGCGTCGCGCAGGCTGTCCGAGGCGCTCTGGTTGGGGGCGGCGCGCGCGGTGTCGCGCCCGCCGCCCGCGATGGCATTGGCGGTGCGGGCGTCGAGACCGTCGACGCGGGCCTCGAGCTCGGCGATGTCGGCGCGGAGCGCGCGGACCTCCGCGGCCAGCGCGGGGTCGGGGTCGGTGGCGGGGGCGGGGGCCTCGGCCCCGCCGAGCCAGGTGGCCGAGAGGTGCCAGGCGACCGGGCCGAGCACGGCGCCGAGGGCGAGGACGATGGCGGGCAGGAGGCGCATGGATTTCGCTCCGAACGGTCTCGATCCCTGGTCGGCCGCCCACCCCGGGGCGTCGCTGCGGGCAGCCACCGGCCTAGCCGTCCGGTAGCCTGCGACGCAACACTCGCCACGACACTGGGGGGCAGGTCCTAAGGTCAGGGTAATCCGACTGGACGCCCCGCGATACCAACGTATGCTTGCAAAAAAGGAACGTTGATCCGTTTCGCCCGATAGGTGAGGACGCCATGTACCGCTCGCTTTCCTGTCTCGCGCTTGCCGGCCTGATCGTGGTCGGCGACGCGGCAATCGCCCCCGTCCCCGCGACGGCCCAGACAGCCTCGGACCAGGAGACGCTGCAGCGCCAGCGCGAGCTCCTGATCCAGCGCCGCCAGCAGCAGGGCGGCACGCGCACGCTGCTCGAGATCAACCCGCAGACCGGCAATGTCGAGGACCAGGCGCCGGCGGCGGGCGCGGGGCAGGGCACCGTGGTCTCGACCACGCCCGAGGGGCCGTCGGGCGGCGGTGGCGGCAGTGCCACGCGCATCGAGGCGGCGACCGCGCCGCTGGATCTTTCGCCGGAGGACCAGCTCTTCCGCCCGATCAAGTTCGCCTATGACAGCGCGTTCCTGGACAACACGGCGCGCGGGATCCTGAACGGGCTGTGCGAGACGCTGAAGCAGGACCTCTCGATCAACCCGGGCGCGCAGTACTTCGTGATCGGCCATACCGATGCCGCGGGCGGAGACGCCTACAACCTGGCGCTGTCCGAGCGCCGGGCGGCGGCGACCAAGGCCTATCTGGTCGACGACTGCGGCATCGCGGCCTCGCAGCTCGAGGCGGTGGGCATGGGCGAGCAGCGGCTCCTGGCCTCGTTCGGCCCGCGCGCGGCCAACCAGCGCCGCGTCGAGATCCAGGTGCGCCTCGGCGACGGGTGACACCCTGGGTGAGACTGCGGCCGCCGGCATCCCGGCGGCCCGGGTGCGGCGTGCGTGTGTGCCGGAGGCGCGTTCTGGGGAAGCGTTCGGGCCGAGGCCCGGGCCGCGCACGGGCGTGGCGGCAGGGTAACGGGCGGGCCAGGCGATGACGGTGACGGATCGGACGACCATCGGGGCTCTCCTGGGGCTCGCGGTTGTGCTGGGCGCGCCGGCCGCGGCGCAGGACGCCCAGCAGTCGCTTCAGGACCTGCGCGAGGGGATCGAGGAGGAGCGCGAGGGGCTGGCCCAGCCCGCGCCCCTGACCGTGCCCCGCGCCTCGATCACCGCGCCGGCGGGCGCCGAGGACATCGAGCTGATCCTCGCCGGCATCGCGCTGGTCGATCGCGAGGGCCAGCCGCTGGTCGATGACGGCCGGCTGCCGCTGGCCGAGGCGCGGGCGGGCTATGCCGGCCGGCTGGGCCAGCAGATGACGCTGGCCGAGGTCTACGAGATCGCGCGCGGCATCGAGGTGACGCTGAAGCGCGAGGGCTATGTCTTCACCCGCGTCGTGCTGCCCCGCCAGGACATCGAGGCCGAGGGCGCGACCGTGCGCATCGCGGTGCTGACCAGCACGGTCGAGAGCGTCGCGATCGAGGAGCCGGCGGGCCCGGTCGGCGGCGTCAGGGCGCTGATCGAGCAGCTGGTCTCGCCGCTAAACGGGCTGGAGAACCCGCGGATCCAGGACCTGGAGCGCGCCTCGCTGCTGGTGACCGACCTGCCGGGGCTGGTGCGGGCGACCTTCGTGCCGGTGGCGGGCTCGGCCCCGGGGCTGATCCAGCTGACACTGAATGTCGAGCGCGAGGCGTTCAACGCGGTCGGCGTGCTGGCGTCGAACGACAGCCCGGTGCAGGGGCCGGGCGTGATCGGCGGCATCGGCTTTGCCAATACCTGGGGGCCCTTCGGCGCCTCGACCGAGGTCAGCTACTTCAACTCGTGGTCGACCTCGGATTTCCCGGATCTCGACGAGCGCAATGCCGTGGGGCTGACGCAGCGCTTCTTCTTCGGCACCGGCACCTCGGTCGCGGCGGCCTTTACCTACAGCCGCACCAATCCCGGCGACGTGCTGCGCCCGCTGGGGCTGGAGGGCGACCAGTACGAGGGGCGGCTGACGGTCGAGCACCCCGTGCTGCGGAGCCGGATGCATTCGCTCTGGTTCGGCGGCGGCTTCGAGGCGACGCAGTCGGACGTGGATATCGACGCGCAGGTCGCCACGCTGACCGACGACGCGACGCGGGCGGTGTTCCTGGGCGCGCGCGGGGCCCATGCCGACCCCTATGGCGGCACCGCCTGGGACTTCTCGCTGACCTATGGGTTCGAGGGGCTGGGGGCGAGCGGCGCGGGCGTGGGCGTCAGCGACGGCGGCGATCCGAACCTGTCGAACCCGTTCTACGACGGCGATTTCTTCGTGCTGCGCGGTGAGGTCCGGCGCGACCAGCCGATCCGCGGCAACGTGAGCGCACGGCTGAGGATGCAGGGGCAGTACGCGCCCGACGCGCTGCTGTCGACGCAGACGATCAGCCTGGGCGGGACGCGCTATCTCAAGGGCTACGAGCCCTCGGAGGTGAGCGGCGACAGCGGTTTCGCGGTCTATGGCGAGCTGCGCTACGACGACAGCGTGAGCGCCTTCGGCCGCGATCTCGGCTGGGGGGTCTACGGCTTTGCCGACTATGGCGTGGTGTTCCAGTCGGACACGCCGGGCAGCGAGGCCGAGGACCGGACCTCGGCCGGCTTCGGGGCGCGGCTGAGGGTGCCGAACGGGCCGGTGCTGGAGCTGGAGCTGGCCCAGCCGCTGGACGAGGCGGCGATCCGCACGGGCGAGCGCGACCCGCGGATCAACGGCTCGCTGGTCTGGTTCTTCTGATGGGGGCGATGATGCAGCGAGAGAGCCGAGCACAGCTGGTCGTCCGCCTGCGCCACCCGGCCCTCGGTAGCGTGCGGGGGGCCGTGCGGGCGCGGGGCCTGGCCTCGACCGCGCTGGTGGCGCTGGCCTGGGCGCCGATGTGGACGCCGGTCGCGGTTGCGGGGCCTGAGGGCGGGATCGTCATCGGCGGCTCGGCCGAGATCGTCACGCAGGGCCGCCAGACGACGATCGAGCAGGCGAGCGACCGGGCGCTGATCGAGTGGCGCGACTTCGACATCGCGCCGGACGAGGGCGTGACCTTCCGCCAGCCCTCGGCCGCGTCGATCGCGCTGAACCGGGTGAAGTCGGTCGACCCGACCGTGATCCGCGGGCAGCTCAACGCCAATGGCCAGGTCTGGGTCGTCAACCGCAACGGCGTGCATATCGGCGAGGGTGCCTCGGTCGATGTGGGCGGGCTGATCGCGACGACGGCGGACATCACCGACGCGGCCTTCATGGCGGGCGAGGACCGCTTCGACATTCCGGGCAGCCCGGACGCGGCGGTGGTGAACGAGGGGCGGATCACCTTTGGCGAGGCGGGGCTGGTGGG
>JBCBPG010000234.1:0-6617 GCA_039820865.1 Pseudomonadota bacterium | reverse complement strand
TCTCGGAGCCGGCCACGAAGAAGGCGATGATGAAGTCGTCGAAACTGAAGGTGAAGGCGAGCAGCCAGCCCGCCAGGATCGCCGGTGCGATCAGGGGCAGCGTCACCTGCCGGAAGGTGCCGAAGGGCGTGGCGTAGAGATCGGCCGCCGCCTCGGTCAGCACGCCCTCCAGGCTGGCCAGGCGGGCGCGCACGATGATGATCACCAGCGCCATGGTGAACATCGTATGCGCCGCGATCAGCGAGGCTATGCCCATGGCAAGGCGCGGCGGCGCGCTTCCCTCCGGCCAGAGCGCCGCGAGCAGCGGGTTCAGCCCGTCGAACACGGTGACCAGCGCGATCAGCGTGGCGATGCCGATCACGATGCCGGGGATCATCACCGCGATGTAGATGAGCGCGTCGAACAGCACGCGCACGGGCCCGCGCATCCCCTGCAGCGCCACCGCCGCCATGGTGCCGAAGCTCGCCGCCAGCGTGGCCGAGACGAAGGCGACCAGGAGGCTGGTCTCCAGCGCGTCCATGACGAAGGGGTTCTTCCAGGCGCGGCCGTACCAGCGGGTCGAGAAGCCCTCGAACTGGCTGGCATGGCGCCCGGCATTGAAGCTGAAGAGCGCGATGATCGCGATCGGCGTGTAGAGGAAGAGATAGACGCAGAGGGCATAGAGGCGCATGGGACCCTCACATCAGCGCCACGTCCTCGCGCTGCCGGCCAAGGCGCGCGATGAGACGCATGTAGAGGGTGACGGTGACCAGCATCACCAGGATCAGCGTGACCGCGACGGCCGAGCCGAAGGCCCAGTTGCGCGACTGCAGGAACAGGTCGACCAGCGCGTTGCCGACGAAGAAGACCTTGCCGCCGCCGAGCAGCAGCGGGATCAGGAACTCGCCCATCAGCAGGATGAAGACCAGCATGCAGCCCGTCGCCACGCCCGGGATCGAGAGCGGCAGCGTCACCTGCCAGAAGGTGGCGAAGGGACGGGAGCCGAGGTCCGACGCCGCCTCCAGCAGGCGCTTGTCCAGCCGGTCGAGGCTCACGTAGATCGGGAAGACCATGAGCGGCAGATAGCCGTAGACGATGCCGACCGTCACCGCGAAGGGCGTGTAGATGAGCTGCACCTCGCCGAGGCCGAGGCTCTCGACCAGGGCCGGGATGCCGCGCCCGCCGAGGATGTAGATCCAGGCGTAGGAGCGGATCAGGATCGAGGTCCAGAACGGCACGATCACCAGCACCAGCAGGATCGTCTTCCAGCGGGCGCTGGTGCGCACGGCCAGCTGGTAGGCCAGCGGATAGGCGATGAGCAGCGCCGCCAGCGTCCCCAGCGGCGCCAGGATCAGCGTGTTCCGGAACGCGGTCAGGCGGGCCGGCAGGTTGGCGTACTGCGCCAGCGTGAAGGCGGGCTCGTAGCCGCCGGCGGGGGCGCGTTCGCCGAAGCTGAACACGAACACCACCGCCAGCGGCAGGACCAGCATCACGGCGAGGATCGTCGCGCAGGGGGCGAGGAGCAGCCAGTTGCGCTCGCGCTGGGTCATCTCCCCGCCCCGCCGCCGGTTATGCCGACTTGAAGCGCGCCAGCAGCTCGGCCCGGTTCGGGTCGGTCAGCGTGGCGGCGGCGCCGAACTCCAGCGCGTCCATCAGCTCGGCGGCCGGGTACAGGATCGGATCGTTCAGGATCTCGGCCGGCAGCAGGTCGTTGGTGCGGCTGTCCGCGACCGGGTAGCCGTGGGCCATCACCTCCCTGGCGTTCACCGCCGGGTCGAGCATGTGGTTGATGAGGGCATAGGCCGCCTCGCGATGCGGGGCGCCCTTGGGGATGGCGTAGTAGTCCGACCAGAGCTCGCCGCCCTCGCGGCCCAGCACGTAGACGATCTCGGGCATGTCGGTGTTGAGCTGCTTGCCGTCGCCGGTCCAGCAGATCGTCATCCAGGCATCGCCCGAGCGCATCGCCGGCTGGTAGTCCGAGGTGATTGCGAAGAGGTGCGGCTTGACGTCGAGCAGCAGCTTCTCGGCCTCGGCCAGCTCGGCCGTGTCAATCGAGTTGAAGGAGTAGCCGAAGTACTTGAGCGCATTGCCGATGGTCGTCAGCTGGTAGTCGTGCACCATGGTCCGGCCGGAAAAGTCGTCCATCGTCCGGTCGAAAAAGTCCTTCCAGCTCGTCAGCGCCTTGCCGCCGTCATGGGCAGTGTTCACGGCAAAGCCCGTCGTGCCCCAGTTCTTGGGCACCGCGTAGAGCACGCCGTCGACCGTGCCGGCATCGGCAAAGCGCGGATCGAAGGCCGCGGCGTCGTAGTTCGCCAGCTTGGAGACGTCGAGCGGCTCGATCAGGTCCTCGGAGACATAGGTGGTGATGGTGTAGTTCGTCGGCACGAACACGTCCCAGCCGCTGCCGCCGGCCTGCAGCTTGGCGAGCATCTCCTCGTTCGACCCGAACACGTTGACCTGGGTGAAGGCGCCGGTCGCGTCGGTGAAGGCCTCGAAGTTCTCGGGGTCGTGGTAGTTCGGCCAGGTCGCCAGCACGACGCGATCGCCGATATCGGCCGCCCTGGCGCGCGAGGGGCGCAGCGCCGGCATCGCCGTGCCAAGCACCGCCGTCGCCGTGCCGAGGCCCGTGACGCCCAGGAAATGGCGCCGCGAGACCGAGCCCTTCTGGTAGCGGCGAAGCTCCGCCATGAACGTCCGCTTCGAGATGTAGCCACTGTCGTTGGTCATGATTGGTGTACTCCCTGTCTTGGACGGCTCTTGTCGTCAGTCTCCGTCGAGGATCCGCGCCGCGTCCCGGTCCCAGCCGATCCATGCCCGGTCGCCGGTCGCGAAGGGGGGCTGCCCGGTCTCGGCCTGGCGGGGCAGCAGCACGCTGAAGTCGCCGAGCGCGCCGTGGCGCACGAGGTAGTCGGTGTGCTCGCCGAGGAAGATCCGGTTGCGTACCGCCACCTCCAGCGCCCCCTCGGCCGGCGCGCGCGACAGGCGGACCTGCTCGGGCCGGATGCTCGCCGCGGCCGGATGCCCGGCGGTGACCCCGGTCGCGGCCCGGCCCTCGATCTCGATCCCCGAAGCATGGCGCAGCCTGGCGCGCCCGGCGCCGACCTCGATCACCGTGCCGTCCACGAAGTTCGAGGTGCCGACGAAACCGGCGACGTAGCGGCTCTCGGGATTGTCGTAGAGGCCCTGTGGCGAGCCGGTCTGGACGATCTGCCCGGCGCGCATCACGCAGACCCGATCGCTGAGCGACAGCGCCTCCTCCTGGTCATGGGTGACCAGCACGAAGGTGATGCCGATCTCGCGCTGGAGGTCCTGCAACTCGATCTGCATCTCCTTGCGCAGCTTGCGGTCCAGCGCGGCAAGCGGCTCGTCCAGCAGCAGCAGCTTCGGCTCGTTCACGATGGCCCGTGCCAGGGCGACGCGCTGCTGCTGACCGCCCGACATCTCCCAGATGCGCCGGCGCTCGAAGCCCGACAGGCGCACGGTCTCCAGCGCGCGCGACACCTTCCGGTCGATCACCTGCCGCGCCGGGCGCGGCCGGCGCTGGCGCAGCCCGAAGGCGATGTTCTGCTCGACGGTCAGGTGCGGGAACAGCGCGTATGACTGGAAGACCATGTTCACCGGACGGCGGAACGGCTCGAGGCCGTTGACCACCTCGCCGTCGATCAGCACCTCGCCCCCGGTCGGCGTCTCGAAGCCCGCCAGCATGCGCAGCGCCGTGGTCTTGCCGCAGCCCGAGGGGCCGAGGAACGACAGGAACTCGCCCGGCTCGATCCTCAGGTTCAGGTCGGAGGCCGCCACGACATCGCCGAAGCGCTTCGAGACCCCGCGCAGCTCGGCCACGGCCATGCCGGCGCCCGTCTCGGCGGGCCGTGCATACGCCGTCTCGAAGGCGCTCTGATCCGATTCCCGCATCATGCCTCATATGCCCTGTTCCGAAGAATGCTGGACGAGGCGGGCGTAGTGTAAATATGAGGATTGTGGTAGCAGCCCGGCCCGACCGCTGCAGGTCGCGATCCGGCACCAGGATGAGTCACGCAGGCGCGCATGAAGTCCGACTGGATCCCCGCTGCGGCGCGCATGGTCGAGGTGCTGGGCACGCCGGCATTCCCGGCGACGCTGGCTGCGGCGCTCAGGCAGATCGCGCCCTTCGAGTTCATCGTGGTCTTCGGCTATGCCGCCACCGCGCGCCCCGTCGATCTCTACGACGACTTTCCGCCGGACCGCCGCCGCCTGCATGTCGAGGAGTACCAGGAGGGGCCCTACCTGCTCGACCCGTTCTTTCTGGCCACGCCGGAACGGGCCGATCCCGGGCTGTGGCGGCTGGGCGAACTGGCGCCGGACCGCTTCTACCAGGGCGAATACTTCAAGAGCTACTACGCGCAGACGGGGCTGGCCGAGGAGATCGGCTACCTCGTCGATGTCGATCCGCAGAGCCGCATCGTCGTCTCGCTGATGCGGACGCAGCGGCGCTTTTCCTCGGCCGACCTGCGCGCGCTGAAGGAGGCCTGGCCGCTTGTCGATGCCTGCTGCCGCCGCCACTGGGCCGGCTTCTCCGCCGAGACCGGTGGCAAGACGCCCGCCATCGACGCCAGCATCGAGCGCGCCTTCCGCACCATCGGCGAGGGCATGCTGACACCGCGTGAGCGCGAGGTGGTCGAGTTCACGCTCAAGGGCCATTCGGCCGAGGCGATCGGCCGGATCCTCGGGATCTCGTCGGGAACGGTGCGCATCCACCGGCGCAACATCTACTCCAAGCTTCGCATCAACTCGCAGGGCGAGCTGTTCTCAGCGTTCATCTCCGAGATGATCGGCAGCACCGCGTGCCCGGGGGAGGGGGACAGGGTTGGGGACGGGGGCTCCTGAGCGGCCGTCCCGCGCTGCCCGCGTCCGCGTCCACCGGCGTGGCGGGCTTGCATTCTTCCCCGTTTCCGGGATCTCTGCGGCAAGACGAGGATAGAGAGCCAATCCCTTGAGCGCGCCGCCATTCCTGTTCGACAAGCGAACGCTCTGGGCCAGCGTGACGGAGACCCTGGCCAAGGAGATCGGCGACGGCGCGCTGTTGCCCGGCGACCGCCTGCCGGCCGAGAGCGCCCTGATGGACCGGTTCGGCTGCAGCCGACACACGGTGCGCCGCGCGCTCTCGGAACTGGTCGATCTCGGCATGCTGCGCGTCGAGCACGGACGCGGCGCCTTCGTCCACGACACCGCGCTGCATTACCGGCTGTCCAGCAAGGTCACCCATTCGGCCAATCTCATGCGCGAGGGGCGGCGGCCGAGCTCGCGGGTGCTGGACGTCACCACCCGGCCCGCCGATGGCGAGATCGCCGTGGGGCTCGGCATAGAGGCGGGTGCGCCGGTGCGCGCGGTCCGCAGCCTCAGCCTCGCGGACGCGCTGCCGACCTCGGTCAGCCTCAACTATGTCGACGCGGCGCGCTGGCCGGGCGTCGACCTCGCCCCGGGCGATGCGCTCAGCATGTCGCGCCTCTATGCCGCGATGGGGGTGGCGGACTACCGCCGGCTTTCCACCGTGATCCTCTCGCGCCCGCCCTCGGCCGAGGAGGCACGCCTGCTCGAACAGCCGCGCTCGCGCTGGGTGATGGTCACGCGCAAGACCGACGGCGGGCCCGACCGGACGCCCGTCTGCTACGGCGTCACCGCCTGGTCGGCGGACCGCATCCAGTTCGTCATCGACCCCGACGACGCCTGATCCCGACCCCGTCATCACATTGAGCGCGGAGTGTCGCTCGACTGTGATCGCCAACTTGTACGGACGAGTTACCCACCGGGTCCGCCCCGTCCCGCCGATGACGGGCCGGCGCCCGGGCCGCACGCCCCCCGCGTGCCGACCGGGCGTGCACGTCCCCCGCGTGCCCGCCGTGGTCGGTCGAACCGTAGGAGTTGCAGATGAGCCTCAAGAGAACGCTTCTGGCCGCCGTCGCCGTCGTGGCGATCGCCACGACCGTCCGCGCCGAGCCCGTCGAGCTGGTCGTCCAGTACACCCAGCCGCAGATCTTCGACGGCGTGTTCGAGCGCCTGAAGGCCGAGTTCGAAGCCCAGAACCCGGACATCACCGTCTCCTACCGCGCGCCGCTGCCGAACTACGGCGCGGGCGTGCAGGCGCTGCTGCGCGAGGCGACCGTCGGCGACATGCCGCATGTCGACTATCTCGGCCTCTCGCATCTCGGCACCGTCGTCGACCGGGGCCTGGCGGTCGAGATCGCGCCGCTGATGGAGAAGGACGGCGAGACCTTCGAGGAGAACGGCTGGACCGAGTCGCTCCAGACGCTCGGCCGCGTCGACGGCACGCAGTATGCGCTGCCCTTCGCCGTCTCGATGTCGGTGGCCTACTACAACGCCGATCTGGTGCGCGAGGCGGGCGGCGACCCGGAGAACATGCCGACCGACTGGGACGGCATCATCGACCTCGCCGGCCGGATCAGCGCGCTCGGCGACGATATCGCGGGCATGTACATCCCCTACTCGGCCGGCTGGTACGGCGCCTGGTACTACCAGGGCGTCCTGTTCAGCCATGGCGGCGAGATGATGCAGCCGGGTGCCACCAAGGTCTCGCTGACCGACGACCCGGCATGGCAGCAGGCCGTCGGCATGTATGACCGCATGGCCGAGGAGGGCGGCAT
>JBCBPG010000233.1:0-6658 GCA_039820865.1 Pseudomonadota bacterium | reverse complement strand
GATCAGGAAGTTCCTCGCCGCCGGCCCCCAGGCGCGGGCCAGCCAGTCGAGATCGGCCTGGACGCCGCCGGAGGCCACGACGACGGCGCGGGGCGTGATGCGGTGCGTCTCGCCCCCGATCGCGACGTCGGCGAAACCGACGCGCGTGCCGTCGAAGTCGATATGCGTCACCTCGGCGTCGTAGGCGATCTGGACGCCCAGGTCCTCGGCCGTGCGGTAATAGGCGTTCACCAGCGCCTTGCCGCCGCCGAGGAAGAAGGCGTTGGTGCGGCTGAGCGAGAGCGTGCCCGAGAGCGAGGGCTGGAAGCGCACGCCATGGGCCTGCATCCAGGCGTAGCACTCCTGGCTGGCGTCGATGGTCATCCGCGCCAGCGCCTCGTCGGTCTGGCCGGCGGTCACCTTGATCAGGTCCTCGAAGTACTCGTCCTGGCCGTAGCTGTCGGTCAGCACGCCGAGGGGGCCCTCGTGCTTGCAGCGGAAGTTGCGGGTGTGACGGCTGTTGCCGCCGCGATAGGGGCGGGGCGCGGCCTCGAGCAGCACGACCGAGCGCCCGGCCTCGGCCGCCGTGATCGCCGCGCAGAGCGCCGCGTTGCCGCCACCGACGACCAGCAGGTCGGGCGCGGCGCTGGGCAGGGCTGTGGTGGTGCGGGCCATCCGGGGCTGGGGTCCTGTTTTGCGTCCGATTGGATGCACGTGTATCCAATTCAGTGGTGATTGACAAGGCCATGCGCGGCACTGGCGCCGTGCCCGCCGGCCCGCGCGAGGCGCAGCAACCTGACCCAACGTCACGGTGATCGGGAGGGTTCCGGAACAGGACCGGCGGCCTTCGCGTCGGGCGCAGCCATGGGGTAGTATCCGGCACGCTGTCTCAACCGACGACGTCTGTCCGGAGACCCGACCCGTGTCTCAGCTTGCCGGCACGCTCGACGCTGCCACCGCCCGTGCCCTCGCAGCCTTTTTCGGCACCGGTCTCGATGCCATCGCCGTCACGACCGACCGGGAGCCCGAGGCCCGGGGCGCGCTTGCCCTTGCCCGGCCCGGCCGCATCAGCCTCTCGCCCGCGCTGGCCGCCCTGCCCCGCCCGGTGCGCGAGGGGATCGTCGCGCACGAGATCGCGCATGTGCTGCAGCAGGCGGCGGGGCGCGAGGCGGGGCCGGCGGGGGCCGACGGCCTGACGGTCGACCCTGGGCTCGAGGCCGAGGCGGCGCTGATCGGCACGCTCTTCGCCACGCGCGACGGCGATGAGGGTGCCTCGGCCGGGGCGGCGCGGGCGCGGGCGATCCTGACCGCGCGGGGCCCGGGGGCGGCGGCGATGGTGCAGCCGGTGGTCAAGATCGCCGGCAATGTCGGGACCTTCGACTATCTCTGGGCGGGTGTGGAGCACCACCACGTGCTCACGACGCTGGGCGTCACGCCGGCCGAGAAGCGCCAGATCAAGACCAAGCTCGGCCACTGGGTGAAGGCGCCGGCCAAGCGCAGCTTCTTCTCGCTGGCCTCCAAGGGCCACGACAAGAACTTCCGCAGCATGGAGAACCTCTGCCGCGCGCTGGTGGGTCGCGTGCGCTCGGTCGGCAGCAGGCGGACCGAGGCCGCGCTGGCCGCCCGCGTCGACGGCAGTGCCGCGCTGCAGACCCAGATCCACAGCGCGCTGTTGCGCATCTACCGCTCGATGCTCAACTACCTGCGGCTGAACGGCCCCGCCCTGCAGGAGTTCCGCGCCGAACTGCAGAGCCGCCAGACGCGCCAGCGCTATGGCTATTTCTACAACGGGTTGATGGGTAGCAACACGCTCGCCCAGGCCCAGCGCGAAATCGTGCGCAATTCCGGCACCGCGGCCCACAAGATGGCCGCCTATCTCTGCGACTATGCCCTGGTGGCGCGCGACTACGTGCCGGATGCGCAGAACGGCGGCGTCGACTTTGCCCTGCCGTTCGAGGATGCGCGCAACACCCACTTCAACGTCAACGAGAGCGCCGCCTGGGTGATCCAGGCGCGGCTCAACAACATCCGCCTCGGCGCCGGCCCCTCGGCCACGACCGCGCAGGTCTGCAAGGTCGCGGTCTTCGCGATGAAGTACGACAACTATCGCGACGGCCGGCCCATGCAGCTGACCGAGTACGACAAGGACGATATCCGGGCGATCGGCCTCGCGCTCTTCGCCTTCTGGAACCGGCACATGTCGAAGAAGATGTCCGAGATCCACACCTACCACGAGGTGATGATCGCCCTGCAGGGCTATGGCATCGAGATCGAGCGCAACGGCGTCGCCCTCGGCCAGTTCGAATATCCGCAGCTCGACGAGATCCCCTGACGCCACCAGTCGCGGGCGGTCTTGCGCCCCGTCTGCGCCCCGTCCGCGCCCCGTTTGCACGCGGTCTGCGCGCGGTCTGCGCCCGGCGCAGGGCCGGCATGCCTTGTGGTCGATTGGATACGAGGGCATACAAAGGGGAGCCGACAGGAGCCTCCCCGTGCCCGACCCCGCATCCGATCCCGCTGCCGATCCGCCCCCGCCGCCCGGCACCGGCGCCGAGCCCGCGGGCGAGGGCGCGCGGTCGCAGGGCGAGCTCGCCTATGACCGGCTCTACGAGGCCATCGCCTCGGGCCTGTTCCGCCCGGGCGACCGGCTGCGCGAGATCGACGTGGCCGCACGGCTGGGGCTTGGCCGGACGCCCGTGCGCGACGCGCTCCGCCGGCTCGAGGCCGAGGGCGTGGTCGAGCATCGCCCCCGTCTCGGCGCGGTCCTGCGCTCGCTCTCGCATGCCGAGATCGTCGAGCTCTACGAGATGCGCCGGGTGCTGGAGCGCACCGCCGCGGAGATGGCCGCCCAGCACGCCACCCCGGCCGAGATCGACGAGATCGCGGACCTGAACGAGGCGCTGCTGGCCGCGAAGGGCGATCCGCGCGAGGCGGCGCGGCTGAACGCGTGCCTGCACCGCTGCCTGCATCATGCCGCGCGCAACCGCTTTCTGATGGAGAGCACGCGGGCGCTGTCGAATGCGCTGATGCTGCTGGGCCCGACGACGCTGGACGACGGGGTGCGGGTCGAGACCGCGCATCGCCAGCACATCGCCATCATCGAGGCACTGCGCACCCACGATGCCGAGGCCGCCGGGCGCGCCGCGCTCGAGCATATCGACACCTCGCTTCGCCACCGGCTGAAGGCGCTCCGGCGATGATCCCCGCCGGCGCCCGGGGCTTTGCCGTGACGCTCGCGGTCTCGGGCGCGGGCGTCGCGGTCTTCAAGCTTGTCGCGCTGCCGCTGCCCTGGCTGCTGGGCCCGATGTTCGCCTGCCTGGTCGCGGCGCTTGGCGGTGTGCAGCTCGGCGGCGCGGGCCGGGTGACCGAGGGGATGCGCACGATCCTGGGCGTGGCGGTCGGGGCGGCGATCACGCCGGCGGTGGTGGCGCAGCTCGACGAGATGGCGATGTCGATCGCGCTGTTGCCGCTCTTCATCCTGGCGATGGGCGGCCTCGGCTATCCCTATTTCCGGCGGGTCTGGGGCTATGACGGTGCGACCAGCTACTATGCCTCGATGCCGGGCGGGCTGCAGGACATGCTGGTCTTCGGCGAGGAGGCCGGCGCCAACCCGCGCATCCTGTCGCTGATCCACGCGACGCGGGTGCTGGCGGTCGTGTCGTTCCTGCCGGTGATCCTGATCGTGGTGCTGGATCGCGACCTCGACGCCCCGCCGGGCGCCGCCGCCTCGACCGTGCCGGCGGTCGAGCTGGCGCTGATGGTGGCGATCGCGATCGTCGGCTGGCAGGGCGCGCGGCGCATCGGCCTGTTCGGCGCGACGATCCTGGGGCCGATGATCCTGGCGACGGCGGCGAGCCTCACCGACATCCTCCATCACCGCCCCCCGGCCGAGGCAATCATCGCGGCGCAGTTCTTCATCGGCCTCGGCGTCGGCACCAAGTACAGCGGCATCACCCTTGGCGAACTGCGCAGCGTCGTGGGCGCGGCGCTGGGCCAGGTGGTGATGCTGGTGCTGATCACGCTGGTCTTCGTCGAGATCGTCGTGCAGGCTGGCCTCGCCCCCCCGGTCGAGGCGATCCTGGCCTTCGCGCCCGGAGGTCAGGGCGAGATGGCGGTGCTGGCGCTGGTGGCGGGGGCGGACGTGGCCTTTGTGGTCACCCATCACCTGGTGCGGCTGGTCATCGTCATCGCCGGTGCGCCGCTGATGCGCCACTGGCTGGGCTGGGACCGCGATCCGGCCGACTGAACCCGGGCAGTGCTTCTTGCGCACCCTATGGGCGGCGGCAGGGTGCGTGAAACGCACCGCCGGTCACGCGCGGGACAGCGCCTGCGGGTTGATGACGTTGATGGGCGCGCCGGCCGCGAAGGCCGCGACCTGGTCGAAGATGTCGGAGAACTGCAGGTCGAACTCGTCCTCGGTGACATAGCCGATATGGGGCGTTGGCAGGACGTTGGGGTTGGTCAGCAGCGGGTGGGCGGTGTCGGTCAGCGGCTCGGTGTCGAAGACGTCGACGGCGGCGAAGCCCGGACGGCCCGCGGCCAGCGCCGCCTCAAGCGCGCCCGCCTCGACCAGCCCCGAGCGCGAGGTGTTGACGAAGAGCGCGTCGGGGCGCATCGCGGCGAGATCCGCGGCCGTCACGATGCCGCGGGTCTCGGGCTTCAGCCGCACGTGCAGGCTGACGATATCGGAGGTGGCGAAGAAGGCCTCGCGGCTCTCGGCGACGCGCGCGCCGTCGGCCGCGGCACGGGCACGCCCGGCGTCCGAGGCCCACCACTGCACCTCCATCCCCAGCGCCCCGGCATAGCCCGCAACCGCGCCCGCGATCCGGCCATAGCCGTAGAGGCCGAGGGTGCGGCCGCGGAGCGTCCGGCCCACACCCATCTGCCAGCCGCCCGACCGGATCGAGGCCACCTGGGCCGGGATCTGGCGGAACGCGGCGAGCATCAGCGCCAGCGTCAACTCGGCCGCGGCGTAGGAGGGCGTGCCGGCATGCATGTTCGAGCAGAGGACGACGCCCTTCCGGGTGAGCGCCTCGACATCGATATGGGGATAGACCGAGCGCTGGCTGACCAGCCTGAGGTTGGGCAGGCGGTCGACGAGGTCAGCGCCGATCCTCGTGCGTTCGCGGAACAGCACCAGCGCCTCGGCCCCGGCCACCCGCTCGGCCAGCCGGGCGGGGTCGGGTTCGTGGTCGGTCCAGACGGTGACGTCGTGGCCCGCGAGCTTGGCGAAACAGGGCAGGCCGCGCAGCGTGTCGAACCAGTCGTCGAGGATGTGGACCTTCATCAATGCGCCATCAGCACCGGCACGGGCGTCTCGCGGGCGACCGCGGTGGTGGGCCCTTCGCTCCAGGCGACGCGGTAGGGCGAGTGCTCGTAGGCGCCCATCACCAAGAGGCAGGGATCGGCCTGCGCCACGTGGTCGAGGATCATCTCGGCGATGGAGCGCTCGGCCGCGCGGTGGACATGGCCCGACGCGATGCCGTGGCGCTCGAGATGGCGCTGGATCTCGGAGACCGGGCGGGGCAGCGGGTCGTCGCCGATGGTCAGCAAGGTGACCCGCCCGCCCGACACCAGCAGGTCCAGCGCATCGCCGAGCGCGCGCGCCACGGCCCGCCTGCCGTCCCAGGCGACGACGGCATGGGCATGCTCGCGCCTGGTGTCATAGCCCGGCGGCACCACGACGATGGGCCGGCCGGACTGGAGCGCGACCTGGTCGGGATGCAGCGTCAGGTGGCGGTCGGTGGCGTCGTCGTTGCGGCTGCCCATCACCACCAGGTCATAGGACCGCGCAAAACGCGCCACGGGCTGGTCAACCCGCCCCGGCACCCGCTCCATCCCGAGGCGGTCGCCGAGGCCGAGCGCGGGGGCGCGCGCGGCGAAGGCCTGCTCGATCTCGCCCATCATCGCGGCGTTGGCCGAGGCGATGATCTTCTGCGCCTCGGCCGGGATGGAGTGGCCCGCGAAGACGTAGTCCTCCTGCGCGGCATGGGCGATCAGCGCGGTGACATGGGCGTCGGGTGCGGCGCCGCCCTCGCCCGCCATGGCCGCGGCGAACTCCAGCGCGGCGCCCGAGGCGGCGCTGGCGTTGTAGGGCACCAGGATGTCGCGGATCGCGGCCATGGGTCGTCTCCTCAGCGCTGCTCGATCGGCTGGCCGGGGGCCAGCTGGCGGGGCGTCGGCACGAAGAACTGCGTCTCGAGCATCGTCAGCGCGGCGGTGATGCGGCGGCGGTCCTCGAGCAGGCGGTTGTACTGGGCGTCGCAGCCCGCGACCGGGCCCGGATAGCCCGAGATCTCGGCCGTGATCCGGCGCCGGGCCTCGTCCAGCGCGTCGCGCGCATCTGCCAGGCTGTCTTCATAGCTCGCCATGGGGCTCTCCCTCAGTTGCCCGCCCATATGCTGGCGGGGACATAGATCTCGCCGGTCGCGAGCTTTCGTGCCGTGCGCACGAGGCCCGCGGAATGCAGCGTAAAGCCGCTCGCGCCGTTCTCGAAATCGACCAGAACGTCGATGCTGCCCGAAGCGTGCTCCAGCCGCACGGTCGCCGGGCTCTCGTTCGGCAGCGCGGCCATGCCGCTGGCCACCGTGCCGGGGGTCAGCACGCAGGAGGCCAGGCACTGGCTGCCGGTCACGGCCATCGTGGGGTGACACTTCCAGGGCATGAAGTAGCGTGTGGCGAT
>JBCBPG010000232.1:0-6663 GCA_039820865.1 Pseudomonadota bacterium | reverse complement strand
CCCGGCCCGTCGCCGAGGACGAGGCCTGGCTGCCCGCCCGCGCCATCGAGATCTCGGACACCTGGGACGTCGAGCCGACCGAGCTGGACGAGAATGCCATCGCCCAGCGCCGGGTGGTGATGCGCGCGCTCGGCACGACGCCCGAGATGATGCCCACCCAGCCGCGGCTGAACGAGCCCTGGCTGATCAGCTTCTCGCCGCCCGAGCGGCGCTCGATGCAGCTGACGCCCGAGGGGCCGGTCACCACGCTCACCTGGGTCTGGAGCCTGAAGCCCGTCACCGGCGAGGTCGGCGTCCTGCCCGAGATCCGGTTCCCCTGGTTCGACACCGTCGCGCGCGCCGAGGCCAGCATCGCCATCCCCGCCCGCGCGATCGGCTATGCCGATTTCGCCGACAACCGCGCCGGCGCCTGGCCCAGCGCCTTCGCCGCGCCCTGGGCGGTGCCGGCGATCCTCATCGGCGCGGCGGCGCTGGTGGTCGCGGGGACGGTGCGCGGGCGGCGGCTGTCGGGCCTGCGCGCGACGCTCCGCCGCCGGCTTGAGGCGTACCTCGCCGGTCGCCGGATCCTGGCGGCCGCGCGCCGGGGCGACGGGGCCGGCCTCAGGCGCGCCGCGCTGGAGCTGGCCGGGCGACACGGGCGCCGGGAGGCGGCGCTGGCCCTGCTCGAGCCCCTCGACCGCCACCTCTTCGGCCCGCCGGAAGCGGGGCCGCCGCCCGATCTCGTGCCCCTCGCCGCGCGCCTTCGCCGCCTCGCTCGCTGAGAGGGCCCGCCGCCCCGGGGCTGGCACAGGTGCAAGCTGCAACTGTTCGGGCGGTGGACAGTGGGGGGCGCTGCGCGCAGGGTATCGTGGCGCTCACCCCGGGGGCGGTCCGATTGCCGGGCGGCTCCGACGCTCCGCAGCAGCAGAAGGCCCGTCCCGATGTCTACCCTCGTCCGACGACCCCTTGCCGTCGCCGCGCTTGCCGTTGCAGCGCTGTTCCTCGCCGACCTGCGCCCCGTCGCCACGACCACGGATGCGGGGCCTGCCCTAGCGCTCGCCGTCGCCCCGGCCGCGGCGCAGAGCATCCGCGCCCAGAGCCGCCGGGTCTCCCGGCGCACCGCGCGCCGCACCTCGCGGCGGACGACCGCCCGTCACAACGCCTACATCAACACGCTGCCGGGCGGCTGCGTGCTCCGCGCCGGCTACCATTACTGCGGCGGCGTCTATTACCAGCCGGTCGTCCAGAGCGGCGCGACCGTCTATGTCGTCGTGAATCCCTGAGATCGGAGAAGCCGATGCCCCGCATCCACGCCCTCGCCGCGGCCCTCGCCGCCGGCCTTCTCGCGCTGCCCGCCGCCGAGGCGCCGGCCGCCGACATCCTCGATGCCTGCGCGCCGGAGATCGAGAACATCTGCGGCGATGTCGAGCCCGGCCACGGCCGCATCGCCGCCTGCCTCTACGCCCACGAGGACCAGGTCAGCGACACCTGTGACGCGGCCATGGCCGACACCGCGGACGCGATCGACCTGTTCTTCGATCGCCTGCAGCAGCTGAAGTCGGCCTGCGGCGAGGACATCCGCGCCCAGTGCTCGGGCCTCGCGCCGGGCGAGGGCCGGATCCTGAGCTGCCTGGCCGAGAACAGCGCCTCGCTGTCGGAGACCTGCGGCGAACTGATGAGCACCGTCAACCTGCCGCAGGACGGCTGACGACGCCGGGCTCCCCGGGGCGGGCGGCGCGCCCGCCCCGTTGCGTTCGGCCGGCGCCGGACGCCCGGCCGGTGGCGCCGCCCTCCCGGAGCGTATCCCGGACCGTACTCCCGACCGCCCCCCCGACCGCGCCCCCGACCACGCCTGTGGCGCCGCCATCTGCAGTCTCCGACCTGACAGGAGAGGCCCGACGTGCCCGACTACGACCTCGACCGTGCCTACGAGCTCAAGGACACCGACGACGTGCAGCGCCTCTACGGCGACTGGGCGACGACCTATGACGACAGCTTCGGCCAGGGCTGGGGCTATGTCGCCCCCCAGCGCATCGCCGAGATCTTCCGCGAAGAGATGACGGCGGAGAACCAGCCGATCCTCGACCTCGGCGCCGGGACGGGGCTGGTGGCCGAGCACCTCAGGGGCCTTGAGGTCGACGCGCTCGACATCACGCCCGAGATGCTGCGCATCGCCGCGACCAAGGGGCTCTATCGCAACCTGATCGAGGCGGACGCGACCAGGCCGCTCGACATGGCGGATGCGAGCTATGGCGGCGTCGTCTCCTGCGGCACCTTCACCCACGGCCATGTCGGGCCCGACTGCCTGCCGGAGCTGCTGCGCATCGTGCGGCCCGGCGCGCTCTTCGCCTGCGGCACCATCGCGCCGGTGCTCGACGGCGTGGGCTTCGGCTCGGCGCTGGCCCGGCTGGTGGCGCACGGGGCGATCGAGCCGGTGCGTTTCCGCGAGATCGCCATCTACGAGGGCGCCGACCACGAACACGCCCAGGACCGGGGTCTGGTGATGGTGTTCCGCCGGCTCTGAGCGCGGGCGCCGCGGCAGGGCGCGGCCGGCGAAAAACGCTTTCCTTCCGCGCCGTGTCATTCCACGCTCGCGTTAACGCAGCGCCAGCGTGAGGGAGGAGCGCATAGAACGTCTGTCGTCTCCCCCACCGGCGCCAGCAGGGGCGCTGTTCGCCGGGGACTTCCGGCCGTCGCCCTACTGGCTCGACGGTCTGCCGCCCGTGCCGCCACTGGACGACGCGCCGCCGGCCAGCGCCGAGGTCGTGGTGGTGGGCGCGGGCTATACCGGCCTCAACGCCGCGCTGCAGACCGCGCGGGCGGGGCGGGCGACCGTGGTGCTCGACGCGGTCGCGCCCGGCGCCGGCTGCAGCGCCCGCAACGGCGGCCATGTCAGCACCAGCATCAAGCCCTCGCTCGACGCGCTGACCCGCCGCTTCGGGGCCGGGCGGGCGCGCGCGATCCGGGCCGAGGGGCCGGCGGCGCTCGACTGGCTGGAGCGCTTCGTGGGCGAGGAGGGGATCGACTGTGCCTTCCGCCGCAGCGGCCGCTTCCACGCCGCCCACAGCCCGGCGCATTACGACCGCCTCGCCCGCCGGGCCGAGGAGGGCATGCGCCGCGAGGGCATCGAGGCGCATGCCGTGCCCGCCGGCGGGCAGCAGGCCGAGATCGGCTCGGACTTCTACGCGGGCGGGGTCGTCTTCCCCCGCTTCGCGACCGTCCAGCCCGCGCGCTATCACCGCGGCCTGCTCGACCGCGTGCTCGCGGCCGGCGCCTCGGTTGTCGCCCCCTGCGCCGCGACCGCGATCCGCCGCGACGGCGACGGTTTCGAGGTCGCGACCGCGGCGGGCAGGATCCGCACCCGCGATGTCGTGGTCGCCACCAACGGCTATACCGGCGCGCTCCTGCCCTGGCTGCGCCGCCGCGTGATCCCGATCACCAGCACCATCATCGCGACCGAGGCCCTGCCCCCCGGCACCGTCGATGCGCTGTTCCCCACGGGGCGGATCGCCTGCGACACGCGGCGGGTTGTGTACTACTACGGCCCGTCGCCCGACCGGCGGCGCGTGGTCTTCGGCGGCCGCGTCTCGGCGCGCGATACCGACATCGCGACCGGCGCACCGCGGCTGCATGCCGAGATGGCGCGGATCTTCCCGGCGCTGGCGGGCGCGCGGATCAGCCATGCCTGGTCGGGACGCGTCGCCTATACCTTCGACGAGCTGGCCCACACGGGTGTGCACGAGGGCATCCACTACGCGATGGGCTATTGCGGGGCGGGGGTCTCGATGTCCGGTTATCTCGGCCACCGTCTCGGCCAGCGGCTGCTGGGCCGGCGCGAGGGGCGCACGGCCTTCGACGACCTGCCCTTCCCGACGCGCCCGCTCTATTCCGGCACGCCATGGTTCCTCCCCGCCGCGGTTGCGTGGTACCGCTGGCGGGACGATCGGGAATGCCGCGCGGCCGCCCGCGCCCGAAGCGCCCGAGAGCGAGGCATGAGCGTCGCCTGACCGCGGCGCCTGCCGGGCCCCGGCCGCGCCCCGCGCGGCGCCCACGATACCCGCGTCGCCGTCGCGACGCCGACGATCCCTCCGCCGCAGCCGCGGCGACCAGGACACCGGGGCCGGCCCGCGCCCGCCGCTCCCGGCCATACGACCACACGGGCGCGGCCGACCGGTACCCCGCCGGGCGGACGCAGACTTGATCAGCAGGAGAGACGCATGTCCCACCCCATCCTCGCCACGACGGCCGCGCTGGCCCTGATGACCGCCACCACCGCCTTCGCCGCGGACAAGACCGTGACGATCGCGTCCTGGGGCGGCTCGTACCAGGAGGCGCAGTCCAAGGCGCTGTTCGAGCCCGCGGCCGCCGACACCGGCATCGAGGTCAAGCAGGAGACCTATGGCGGCATGTCGGACGTGCGCCTGCAGGTGCAGACCGGTGCTGTGACGCTGGACATCGTCGCCTCGGGCTCGGGCTCGGCGGCGCGCGCGGCGGCCGAGGGCCTCTTGGAGAAGCTCGACTACAGCGTCATCGACGTCTCGGACTTCTACCCGAACCTCTACACCGACTACTGCGTCGGCGGTGACGTGTTCTCGACCGTCTTTGCCTGGAACACCGAGACCTATGGCGATGCCGGGCCGCAGAGCTGGGCCGACTTCTGGGATGTCGAGAAGTTCCCCGGCACGCGCGCCTATCGCGGCAAGGTGGCCGGCGCGCTCGAGCCCGCGCTGCTGGCCGACGGCGTGCCGCCCGAAGAGGTCTACGAGGTCCTCGCCTCGGAGGAGGGGATCGAGCGCGCGCTCGACAAGATCCGCGAACTGAAGCCGCATATCGCCGTCTTCTGGGCGAGCGGTGCCCAGCACGCGCAGCTGATGAAGGACGGCGAGGTCGACATGACAACCGGCTGGAACGGCCGCTTCGACAACGCGCTGAAGGACGGTGCCAAGGTCGCCTACAGCTTCAACCAGGCGCTGCTCGACTATGACTGCTTCGCCATCCCCAAGGGCGCGCCCAACCGCGACACCGCCATGGAGTTCCTGGCCGTGATCTCGCAGCCCAAGTACCAGGCGAACCTGCCGCTCCACATCACCTACGGCCCGACGAACAAGGCGGCCTATGCGGTGTCGCCGGCCGACGAGGCGACGCTGGCGGCGCTGCCCTCGCATCCCGACAACGCCGCGCTGCAGCTGCCGGTGAACCTCGACTGGTACGCCCAGTGGGAGACCATCGCGGCCGAGATGTACCAGGAGATGCTCACCGAGTAAGGCCCGCGGCCCGATGCCCTTGGGGGTGCGCGCCGGCGCGCCCCCTTCCGCCCATCCACGGCAGGAGGACCCCATGGCCGATCCCGCCCGCGACGCGCTGCCCATCACGATCCGTGGCGTGACCAAGACCTATGGCGCCGTGCATGCGCTCGACAGTGTCGACCTCGACATCCGCCAGGGCGAGTTCCTGACGCTGCTCGGCCCCTCGGGCTCGGGCAAGACGACGCTGCTGATGGTGATCGCGGGTTTCACGCGGCCGGACAGCGGGAGCCTCCGCTTCGGCAGCGACGAGGTGATCCGCCAGCCGCCGCACAAGCGCGACCTCGGCATGGTCTTCCAGAACTACGCGCTGTTCCCGCATATGAGCGTTGCGGGCAACGTCGCCTATCCGCTCAAGGTCCGCGGCGTGGGCGCGGCCGAGATCGGGCCGCGCGTCGAGCATGCGCTCGAGACCGTGCAGCTCGGCGGCTTTGGCGAACGGCGCATCACCCAGCTCTCGGGCGGCCAACGCCAGCGCGTGGCGCTGGCCCGCGCCATCGTGTTCGAGCCGCGCATCCTGCTGATGGACGAGCCGCTCTCGGCGCTCGACAAGAAGCTCCGCGACCACATGCAGATCGAGCTCCGCCACCTGCACGAGGCGCTCGGCATGACCACGGTCTACGTCACCCACGACCAGCGCGAGGCGCTGACGATGTCGGACCGCATCGCGGTCATCAACCACGGCCGGCTGATGCAGCTCGGCACGCCGACCGAGATCTACGAAGCCCCCGCCAACCGTTTCGTCGCCGACTTCATCGGCGAGAGCGCGTTCCTGGCCGCCCGGCGCGAGGGCGAGACGGTGATCTGCGGCGAAGCCCCCATCGCCGTCGACGCGCCCCTGCCGGAGGCGCGCGACCTGCTGGTCATGCTGCGCCCCGAACGGCTGCGGCTGGTGAACGGTGCGGACGAGCCCGGGATGAACCGCTTCGGCGCCGCGGTCGAGGAGCTGGTCTACCAGGGCGACAGCTACCTCCTCTACCTCCGCCTCGACGACGGCACGCTGCTCACCATGCGCGATGTCGTCCGCCGCGACACGGTCGCCGCGCTGCCGCCCGCGGGTACGCGCGTGACGCTGGGCCTGCACGCCCGCGACACGGTCCTGTTGCCCGCCCATGAGACGATGGGGGAGGGCTGAGCGATGGCGGAAGCAACCCTCGACGCGCCCCGCACCGCCGCCGCCGACGAGGCCAATGCCGAGGGCCTGCGCCGCGACGCGGTGGCCGAGCGCATGGCGCTGTTCGGCCTGACCTCGCCGGCGCTGCTGCTGGTGCTGGTCATCCTGGTCGTGCCGAACAGCGCCATGCGCTCGGCCACCGCGTCGCGGCGCAGGCCCTCGGCATTGGCCTCGTCGGCGGCGGCGGTGCGGGGCGCGTCGAGGGTT
>JBCBPG010000231.1:0-6667 GCA_039820865.1 Pseudomonadota bacterium | reverse complement strand
GCGCGCTGGCCGCGGCGCTCGCCCAAAACATCCGCTTCGCCGGCCGCGACATTCGCCTCTTTGCCCACGCCCTCGGCGCCCATGACGGCACGGATGCCTATTCGCCCAGCCAGGAGAGCTTTCTCGCCGGGCGCGACACGGTGGAGACGCCCGTGCGCCGGCTCACCGGCGTGCTGGCCGAGGCCGGGATCACCCGCATCGCCGCGCTCAAGATCGATGTCGAGGGCTGGGAGGACCGCGTCCTCGCCCCCTTCCTCGCCGAGGCGCCGGCGGCGCTGCTCCCCCGCGCGCTTCTCATCGAACACCTCGCCCGCCCGCTGTGGCAGACCGATCTCGTGCCGCTCTTCCGACAGGCGGGCTATCGCACCGCATTCACGAACGCCCACAACACCGGCTACACCCGGCCCTGACCGGGGGCCATCCCCCGCGCTGCACCACCGAGGAGACGATCCATGGTCGAATTCGCGCTGCCGAAGAATTCGCAGATCACCAAGGGCCGCACCTGGCCCAGGCCCGAGGGCAGCAACCTGCGCGAGTTCCAGATCTATCGCTGGGACCCGGACACGCCGGACAACCCGCGGGTGGACACCTATTTCGTCGACCTCGACGACTGCGGCCCGATGGTTCTGGACGCGATCATCTGGATCAAGAACAAGATCGACGCGACGCTGACCTTCCGCCGCTCGTGCCGCGAGGGGATCTGCGGCTCCTGCGCGATGAACATCGACGGCACCAACACGCTGGCCTGCCTGCGCGGCATGGACGAGATCGACGGGCCGGTGAAGATCTACCCGCTGCCGCACATGCCGGTGGTCAAGGACCTGATCCCCGACCTCACGCACTGGTACGCCCAGCACGCCTCGATCAAGCCCTGGCTCGAGACCGACACGCCGACGCCGGCGACCGAGTGGAAACAGACGCCCGAGGACCGCGCCAAGCTCGACGGTCTCTACGAATGCGTCATGTGCGCCTGCTGCTCGACCTCGTGCCCCAGCTACTGGTGGAACGGCGACCGCTATCTCGGCCCGGCAACGCTGCTCCACGCCTATCGCTGGATCATCGACAGCCGCGACGAGGCGACGGGCGACCGGCTCGATGCCCTGGAGGACCCGTTCAAGCTCTACCGCTGCCACACGATCATGAACTGCGCGGCGACCTGCCCCAAGGGCCTGAACCCGGCCAAGGCGATCGCCGAGATCAAGAAGCTGATGGTCGAGCGCACCCTCTGATCGGGGGCCTCCGGCGCTGCCCGCGCCTGCGGCGGAAGCAGGGCGGCGCCCATGCGCCGCAGGCGCCGGCACCGCCGGCTCGCGTGCCGGAGGCGTCTCGCCGCAGGCCCCTCGAGCACCTAGAGCGTTTTCCAGCCAGACTGAACCAGTCTGGCGACAAGAAAATGCGGCAAACAAAACAACCTAGAGCGCGAGACCTGACGCAGTCAGGTCGGCAAGCGCTCTAGTCACGGGCGCGGGGCTTGAAGGGGATCTGCCAGCCCTTCTGCTCGATGGCCGCGCGGATGTCGATGCGGCCCTCGTGACCCTCGGGCGCGGCGCAGAGCGCCGCCGCATCGTCCGGTGCCATCCCCTTGCGCTCGGCCAGCCACTGGCAGCTCTCGGCCGTCCAGTCGCCCAGCACGAAGGTCTGGGTGCTATAGGCCCGCGTCATCAGGAGCGCCAGGAACAGCGCCGCCGGCAGCGACAGGACCAGCGTCGCGCGGAGCGCCGGGCGCCGCCCCCGCACCAGCCAGGGCAGGGCGCCGAGCGCAACGAAGGCCAGCGCCGGCCACCACTCGGCCGTGTAGCGCATCTCGACGGTGCCGTAGCTGAGGATCATCAGCGCCGGCAGCCCCAGCGCCACCGCCGCGGCCAGCCGGACGCCCCAGGCCGCCAGCCCCGGCCACCCCGTCACCGCCCCGCGGAGCGCCGCCAGCGTGCCGACCACTCCCAGGACCAGCCAGGGCAGCCAGATCCAGGCCGCCCCCACCATCGGCCGGCCGATCACCACCGGATCGTCCGCCGGGCGCAGGCTCCAGATCCAGCCGAAGAGACGCTCGCCATGGGGCGCGGGCAGGTCGACCGCGTAGTGCAGGATGTTCGGCACCAGCCGGTGCAGGCCGAAGCGGCTCGGCTGGCCCACCACCCGCTCCTCGGGCGGCAGCGGCTCCCAGAACCCCCACCAGGTCATCCCGTAGGTCAGCTCGGAGAACCACGGCGTGCCGCCCACGATGAAGGGCGAGCCCGAGCGGAGCGTGTTGACGCCGAGAAGCGCGAGGCCCGAGAGCCCCATGACCGCCAGCGTGCCCATGACCGGCCCCCAGACCCGCCAGCCGCCGCGCCAGCCGCCATGCGCCGCCCCGGGCAGGAGCGCCAGCGCCATGAAGGCCAGCGCCGCAAGATAGATGCCCGGCGCCGCGCCGGGCCGGGCATGCACCAGCACGGCGCCGACGGCGCCCACCAGCGGCACGACCCAGAGCGGCGGCCGCGCCCCGGCCACCACCCGCGCCAGCGCCCAGACGAGGATGCCCAGCCCGGCATAGGCGACCGCCAGCGGCTCGGAATAGAGCGCACCGTTGGCCGTCAGCACCAGGCCGGGCGAGAGCAGGAAGACGATCAGGCCCATCAGGTCGACCGTCCCGCGCGCCCGGCCGGGATCGACCGGCAGCGCGGCCAGCCGCTCGGCCACGGCGCGCAGGACGAAGGCACTGCCGATAAAGGCGAAGAGCACGATGGTCGGCATCGCCATCGACACCGTGCGCAGGTCGACGAAGGGCCAGGCCAGCGCCCGGGTGACGAGCGGCGCGAAGCCGTTATAGGCAAAGGCCCGACCGTCCGGCTGGAGATGCCCCTCGCCCCCGATCAGCCGCGCGGGCACGTCGAGCCGCCCCTCGACCAGCGCCAGGAACTGGTAGTCGAGGATCTGCGAGCCGTAGAAGCGGTCCGGCGTGAACAGGAGCGCGAAGCCCCCCATCGCGACATAGAGCGCCGCGCCCATCACCATCCAGCTCGCGAATCGCCGGCGGATGACCGCCGCTGCCTCGGCACCGGCCGCCCCCGATCCTGCCGGGGTGGCCGGGCCGTCGATCGTCATGCTCATCGGGCGAACCCCCTATGCCCCCCGTGCGGGACATTAGGACAATTCGCGCGTCACCGGAACGGGGCACGACGCTGCGCGGGGATGGGGCGGCCACCGGATCGCCCCGCCCTGCCATGGGGCAACAGTCCAGCCGCGGGGTGGCGATCGGTTGGCGGAGCGGCGGCGACAAGCTGCCCGGTCCTTGCCAGGATCCGAACGCGCCCGCCCCGCCGCCCCCCGCCCGGGCCGGCGTCACCGTCATGTGGAGGACCGTCGCCCGATGAGGATCGCGATCGCCGCCTGCGCCAGGAACCCGTCGCTGTCCCGCTCCAACGCATGCTATCGCCACAGCCTCGAGGCGCGCGGCGCCGAGGTCGCGGTGCTCGCCTGGAACCGCGATCCGATGGCGGCCTTCCTGCGGCACGATCTCGTCGTGCTGCGGCAGACCTGGGACTATCAGGAGGATCCCGGTGGCTTCGCCGCCTGGCTGGTCCGCCTCGAGGCCCTGGGCGGCCGCGTCGAGGCCCCGGCGCCCCTGGCGATCTGGAACAACGACAAGCGAACCCTTGTCGAGCTGGGCGCGGCCGGCATCCCGATCCCCGAGACGGTCGCGCTCCGCGACGGCGTCGAGACGGCACTGCCATCCGGGACCGGGACGGACCGGATCGTCCTGAAGCCGGCCTTCGGGGGAGACGGCGTCGGTGTCGGCGTCTGCAACCGCGCGGAGATCGGCGCGACGCTGCGGGAACTGCACGCCGAGGCGCCGGGCCGCCCCTACATGGCGCAGGCGTTCCTGCCCGAGATCGGCGGGGGCGAGTGGAAGATGACGGTGATCGAGGGCGCGGTCGCGCTGGCGGTGCGCGCGGTGCCGCGTGCGGGCGAGTTCCGGATCAACACGCGCTTCGGCCCCAGCATCGAGGTCGCGACGCCGCCAGCGGCGGCCAGGCGCTGCGCCGAGCGGGTCATGCAGATCGTCGGCACCCCGCTCTGCGGCCGGGTCGATGGCGTGATGCGGGGCGACGGCTTCATCTGCACCGAGGTCGAGCTCTGCGATCCGGACCTGCACCTTCACCACGATCCGACCGTCGCGGATCATCTGGCCGAGCGCACGCTGGTCCGGGCACGCTGCCGGACCGGCGGTTGAGCAACGGGCGAGCGCGGCCTCAGGCGTCCGCCCTGGCGGTGTCCTCGACCGGCGCGGGCGCCACCCCGTCGCCCGTCGTCATCTCCTCGAGGCGCGAGGCGGTGCGGGCGAACTCGAAGCTGCCGGCGCCCTCGACATAGAGCGCTCCGGGTGCGGCGTCGGCGGCGATGTAGAGCCGGGCGCGCGCCTCGTAGAGCGCGTCGATCAGGGTGACGAAGCGCTTGGCCTCGTTGTTGCGCGCGCGGCTCAGCAGCGGCACGGCGTCGATCAGCATCACGTCGAAGCGGTTCGCGATCTCGAGATAGTCGCCCGGGCCCAGCGCCCGCTCGCAGAGCTGCGCAAAGCTCGCCCGCGCCACCCGATCGACCGTCCGCTCGATCGTGACCGTCCGGCCCTGGATCTCGAAGGTCGTCGGCCGCGGCTCGCGCTCGCCCGCCTCGGCCGCCCAGGCCGAGGCCATCGCCGCCGCCGCTGCCGGGCCCAGCGGGTGGAAGTACCGCCGCTCGCCCTCGCGCCCCAGGCGATAGTCGACCGCGCTCGCCAGCTCGACCACGTCGACCTTCTCCTTGAGGAGCGCGATGAAGGGCAGGAACTGGTCGCGGTTCCAGCCGTCCTTGTAGAGATCGTCCGGCTTGCGGTTGGACGTCGCCACCACCACGACGCCGCGGGCGAAGAGCGCCTCGAACAGCCGGCCCAGGATCATCGCATCGGTGATGTCGCTCACCTGGAACTCGTCGAAGCAGAGCAGCGTCGCGCCCTCGGCCACCTCGTCGGCGACATAGGCGATCGGGTCGGTCACGTTGCTCTCGCGCGCGATGTGCACGCCGGCATGGACCTCGCGCATGAAGGCATGGAAATGCACCCGGCGCTTGGGCGTCACGGGCGCTGTGTCGAAGAACAGGTCCATCAGCATCGACTTGCCCCGGCCCACGCCGCCGAAGAGGTAGAGCCCCGTCAGTTCCACGAAGCGGTGCGGCGCGCCGCGGCCGAAGCCGAACCAGCCGCGGGCGACCTTCTTGCCGGTCGCGGGCATGTAGTCGGCGAGGCGCATGTGCAGCAGCTGCAGCCGACCGACGGCGTTGCGCTGCGCCGGATCGGGGCGGATCACGCCCTCGCTCACCAGCGCCCGGTAGCGTGCCATCGGTCCGTCGAGCACTGGCCTGCTCCCGCTGCTCCGCTCCCGGCCTGACCCCGCGGAGGGGCCGCACCGCCTGACTAGCAAGTTCGCGTCCGCGGCACACCCGGGAAATGGAACTCTGCCCCACCGGTGTCGCCCGGCACAGGGGCGGCCGCGGCCACCCTCTAGGTAGCGCTCGACCCCGGAGCCACCGCGCCGACGCGCCGCCGCGCTCCACCGCCCCCTGCAAGCAGAGGAGAGAGCCCATGGCCGTCTTCACCAGCCACCCGCTGATGCGCATCTTCCGGCAGATACACTTTCCCTACACCCGGAGCATGTATCCGTTCCAGTTCAAGGAGTACTACCACAACCTCCCGATCGACCTGCCCGACCAGCCCACGATCCGCGCCAACATTCACCGATACATCTCCGGCTACACGGATGAGCGTTGCAGCAAGTACTGGGGCTTCCGCTCACGCGCCCGCAAGTTCTACAAGGATCGCGGCACCGGGATCGAGTACGACTGGCTCTCGACGCATGGCAAGCGCGTTCAGCTCTGCTTCTACGGTCAGGGCCTGCCCGAGGAGATTGCCGCGATCTGCCGCATGGCGGTCGAGTGTGGCCATGTGAAAGTGCACAACGTCAAGGACTGGGCCGAGGAGAACTTCGGCACCGACTGCGTCGGCTTTGCCAATGCATACTACTGCTCACTCGGCAGTTTCGACAGCGCACATTACTTCATCCCGAACTACAAGAAGATCGGCGGCGTGGCGCTGTCCTCGGCCGATGTCCGCTATGACAACGCGGTGCTGGTGGCCCGGCCCAAGGCGGGCAGCACCAAGGGTCACTGGGAGGTCTGCCCCAATCCCGGCAACGGCAACGGCGCGCATATCGGCGTGATCGACTGCTGGTGCGACTACGGCCGCAGCTTCTGGATGACGCACCAGACCTCGAGCTGGAAGTACGGGATCCTGACCGAGATCTTCGACATCCTGGAATGGCCGGACACGACCGACGAGAAAGTCGCCCACTGGACGATCCGCCGCCGCTCGGGCGGGCGCAAGTGGCACGTGATCATCACGAAAGAGATGCCCAACTGGTCGGCCGCCGAGGCCGCCTGACCGGCACGGCCCGGGCGCACACCGGCACAGTGGACACCGCCCCGCCGAGGGCACCACCCGGGGCCGGACCAGCCCGCCCCCGGCCCCGACGCAGACAAGACCGCCTACCCGACCGCATGAGCCCGACCAGCGCGTCGGGACTGGCCGTTCCTCTGCAACCAGATCAGACCTTGCGCGATCGCCTGCGTTCCCGCTCCCTCCCACGTCATCGTAACG
>JBCBPG010000230.1:0-6673 GCA_039820865.1 Pseudomonadota bacterium | reverse complement strand
CGCGCGGCGTGTCGGGATTGTCGGTCTCGTTGTCGATCAGCAGCAGATGGTCGAAGTAGGGGTCGAAGCGATCGCGCTCCAGCCGCAGGGCCCTGTCCTCGGGGCTGGCATCCGCGCCCATCTCCTCGACGAAGACGCGATAGCGCAGGCGCTGTGCGGCCTCGATCTCCTCGCGCGAGGCGGCAAGGCGAACGGTGAAGCGGCCGGCGTCAACCTGCATCGAGAGATCCTTCCAGCACCCGCGGCGGGCGCGGCCGGAGGGTGCGGACGCCCCGACGGGCCCGTCGCCTCCTGGGTTGCGCCCTTGCGGCGCGCGCGGACAGTATGGCCTCGGCCGGGGCCATGCAACAGCACCGCCGGGAACGCATCGCCGATGCGCGACGCGGTCGGGTGACGCGGTGGCGCAGGACCGCAGGCTGGGGCATCCTAACGGATGGTTAGCCTTGGCACGCTAGCGGTGGCTCAGAGATGGTCGGGCGACACGAACTCGAGGCCCGGGTCCTCGCCGCGGAACACGACCTTGCCGCGGTCGGGGAAGTTGACCGTGATCCGGTCGCCGACCATGGACTGGATCTGCCCGACGCCCCAGTCCGGCTCGGCCGGATGGCGGACCAGGGCACCGACTTCGAAGAGAGGATGGGTCATGACCGGTGAACTAGCGGCCTCGCTCGCGGAAGGCCATACCGGGCCGCTGCGTGGGTCCGTCGCGCCACCGCCAGCGCCGGACAAGCTGGCAGCGCTGAGCGGGCTGGTCGCCTCGCGGCTCTGCCACGACCTTGTCGGCCCTGTCGGCGCGATCGCCAACGGCGTCGACCTGATCGGCGAACTGGCGGGCGAGGCGGGACCCGACGATCTCGCCATGGTGCGCCAGAGCACGGCGCGCACGGCGGCGCTGCTCGAGGGCCTCCGGCTCGCCTTCGGCGCGGCCCCCGAGGACGGCCAGCCGCGCCCGCGCCGGCTGGTGATCGACACGCTGACGCCGGTCCTGGCGGGGCGGCGGGTGCACTTCGACACCGTGGGGGCCGAGGGACCGGCGCTGCCGCCGCCGGTCGCCCAGCTCGCGGCGCTGATGGTCTATGCCGGGCGCCAGGTGCTGGGCCTGCAGGGGGCGATCCAGCTGGTGTTCTCGCTGGACGACTGCCTGCCGCTCCGGGTGGTCGCCGAGGGGCCGAAGGCCGCGCTCTCACCCGAGGCAGCCGGCTGGCTCGCGGGCGATCTCGCCGACATGCCGAGCTCGCGCGAGGTCGAGATGGCACTGCTGCCCCTCGCCGCCGGCGCCGTCGGCGCGGTGCTGACGGTCGAGGATGCGGATGGGGTCGTCTCGCTGGTCGCGCGCCGCCCCTGAACGCATGCGCCCGGTGGCAGGCCTCGCCCGGACCGGCGCGGCCCCGCCCACCCACCCGCCTGCGCCGGTCCGGGCGAGCGGTGGCGAGGGACGGGGACGGGAACGGGGACAGGAACGGGCATGGAAGCGGGGACGGGCGGCCCCGGGGGGGATGACGATCCGTCGTCAGTCCAGCGCCACCAGACCGTCGAGATACCGTGCAAAGCGGGCGCGGTAGCCGGCGGCGGTCCCGGCAAGCTGGGCCTGCGCCGCCTCGTCCAGCGTGCGCACGATGCGGCCGGGCTGGCCCATCACGAGCGATCCGTCCGGGATCTCCTTGCCCTCGGTCACCAGCGCGCCGGCGCCGATAAGGCAGCCGCGCCCGATCCGTGCGCCGTTCAGCACCGTCGCGCCCATGCCGATCAGACTGCCGTCACCGACGCTGCAGCCATGCAGGATCGCCTGGTGACCGACGGTGACGTTCTCGCCCAGCGTCAGCGGAAAGCCCGGATCGACATGGAAGACACAGCCGTCCTGCACGTTCGAGCCGGAGCCGATCACGATGGGCTCGTTGTCCCCGCGGATAACGGCAGCGAACCACACGCTCGCCATCTCGCCGATGACGACATTGCCGATCACCTGCGCGCCCGGCGCGACGAAGTAGCGGCCCTCGGGCGGCAACCGGGGCACAAGCTCCCCCAACCTGTAGACGGCCATCGTCCCCTCCCGCGTGCTGCGCCTCCACCGTGCCTAGGCCGCATGGTCACGTCAGTCGAGCCCCGCGACGTGTGGCGGCGGGCCATCGGGGCGCTCCCGGTGGAGGGCGGCGACGGCCGCGCGGGGCGGGCGGTCTGCGCGGCGAACTGGCCTTTGCGGTCACCGGTCGGCAGCCTGAAACGGCCTCGCGTCGCGGTCCTTGAAGCGCGTTCCCAAGCCGAGCCCATGCCCGGGATCGTCGGAGAGGAAGGCCCCGTCAGGTCGGATCAGCGCCGGCCGCCATGCCCGCGGACGGTGCCGTCGGCGGCGCCTCCCTTCCGGTGCCCCGCCGGCCGGGCCTCCCGGGGCGGCGCAGGCGGGTGGGTGGGCGGGGCCGCGCCGCTCCGGGAGGCCGTCGCCCGCTCCGCCCCCCGGCAGGCGCCGTCCGCCCCGGGCGGGGCGGTCAGTCGCCCTGCCCGCGCAGGTGCTCGAACTCGCGGTTCAGGCGCTCGACATGGGTCTGGAGACGGGGCTGGCGGGGAAAGCGCTGGCGCTCGGCCGCGATGATCGTCCCGACCTGGGAAAAGCAGGCCTCGAGATCGTCGTTTATCAGGACGTAATCATACTCGGCCCAGTGGCTGATCTCGTCGCGGGCGCGGCGCATCCGGCCGCGGATCACCTCCTCGCTGTCCTGGGCGCGCGTCTTCAGCCGCCGCTCCAGCTCGGCGATCGAGGGCGGCAGGATGAAGACGGTGACAAGTGCGTTCGACAGCGCCGAGCCGCGGAGCTGCTGCGCCCCCTGCCAGTCGACGTCGAACAGCACGTCGCGCCCGGCATCGGTCGCGGCCTCGACCGGCGCGCGGGGCGTGCCGTAGCGGTTGCCGAAGACCGTGGCGTGTTCGAGCATCTCGCCCGCCTCGACCATCGTGTCGAAGCGCGGATGACCGACAAAAAAGTAATCCCTGCCATCGACTTCGCCCTCGCGCGGTGGCCGCGTCGTGGCCGAGACCGAGAGCTGGAAGGCAGGATCCTCGGCGATCAGGCGACGGCTGATCGTGGATTTGCCGGCGCCCGATGGCGAGGACAGCACCACCATGAGACCCTTGCGCGCGACGATCGGCATCGGCTCCACCCGCATCGCGGTTCTCCCCTGGCCGGCGCCGGCGACCCGCCCCCGGCGCGGCCGTCGACCGCGGGCGGACACTGTCGCCCGACGCCCCGGCGGTCAACCATGACCCGCCAGCAGCTGTCCGGCCGCCCGCCTGCCGGCATGGTTAACAGTTTCCTGACGCCTGGCACGGCGCTTGCTGACTTATCGATAGCGGTGAAAAACGCCGCCACGATGCCCCGCATTGGGACATCACAACCGGACAGAACGCCGATCTCCGCACTCGATTGACGCGGTTCTAGTGACCCGTCGATTGAAAAAAAGTGAAAGATGTGAGATCCGATGAGTACTACTTTCGATGACGAGCCCCGCGTCGGGCCGGGACTGACGGGACCGGAGCGTTCGGGGCAGGGGCGCGTTTATACGCCGTCGTACTGGGACGAGGGTCCGGGGATGCGTCACGCCGACAACCGCGCGCTGGTGCGATACTGGCATGCGCTGCGGGCCGGTCGACCCTGTCCGCGGCGGGCAGAGGTCGACCCGCGCCATATCCTCTGCGACATCGGGCAGATCTTCATCCTCGAGGACCTGGGCAAGGGAAACATCCGCTTCCGCCTCGCCGGCAGCGGCCTCGTCGACGTCTTCTGGATGGAACTGCGGGGCATGCCGATCCGCGCCATCATGGCGGCCGAGGCACGCGAGAGCATGCGCGCCCTCGTCGCCGAGACGCTGGCCGAGCCCGGGATCGGGCACGCGGTGCTGCGCCGCGTCTCGAGCGACCCGCGCGCGCCGGGCGGCGACTGGGAGATGGTCCTCCTGCCGCTCCGCTCGGACAGGGGCTCGGTCGACCGGCTGATCGGCGCGCTGAACCCGCTGGAGCCCGCGGAGGCCGAGGCGTCGCGCCCGCCGCTCACCTTCTCGATCGTCGACATGGCGATCACGCCGATCGAGACGCATCCGGGCCTGGTGGCCGAGCTGGCCGAGAGTGCCCCGCCCTGGATCGGCGCGGCCGAGCCCGCCGCGCGCGGGGGCCGGGGCGTCCACCTGCGCAGCATCGAGGGCGGCCGGGCCGAGCCTGCCTCGACCCCGGCGCTCAGCCGCGCCGACCTGCGCGTCATCGGCGAGGACTGAGAGAGGTCGCCGGCGCCGCGGGTGCCGCGGCGCCGCCTCGATCACGCCGCCGTCGTCCAGACTGCCCGGTCCGCTCCGCGGCCGGCGCGCCGGTGTCGCCCGCCGCGGCCAGCGCGGCCGCGAGGTCGCCATAGCCGGTCCACCGCCGCTCGAAGGCGAGGCCGAGGCGCGCGGCCGCCGCGCGCGCCCGCTCGGTCAGGGCCGGATCGTCGGTCTGCGCCAGATAGATCAGCCGGTCATACTGCGCGAAGTAGATGTCGCGAAGGTCCGGATGACGATCGAGCCCCATGCCGCGCCACACCAGCGCGTCGAACTGCCGGGCCAGGAAATCCGTGAGGTAGAAGGCACCGATCTCCGCCTCCGCCCGCGCGGCAAAGGCGTCGAGACCGTCGAAGAAGGCATAGCAATGGGGCCCGGGGATGCGCTCGACCCCCTCCTCGGCGCAGACGCGGTCGAGCGCCCCGCCCGTGCCGCAGTCGGCGTAGACGACGAAGGCCCGCGCATAGCCGGCCGCCCGCCCCTCATGCAGGCGCGCCCGCACCGCCCCGGCGATCCGCTCCGGCCGGTTATGCAGGAGCGCCGGCAGGCAGCTCAGCGCGAAGCGGTCCTCGAGCCCGTTGGCCCGGATCACCGCCCGCACCTCGCGCGCCAGCGCCCCGCAGGCGATCAGCAGTGTCGTGTCGGGGCCGGATGCCGGCGTCAGGCCGCTGCCGTGCCGGGTCAGCGTATCGTCGTCGGGCGTGGCGACCGGCGGGGACGCGGGCCGGCCGGCAAGACGCGCCGCGCGACCGCCACGCCGTCCGCCCTGCCCCTCGCCCATGGCGTTCTCCGACCCTGCGATGCAGCGCCGGCCGCGGCTTCGCGCCACCGCGGCCGGGCGTTCCGGCTCAGGCGAAGGCGGCGAGCTGGTTGTGCTTGCGCGCCATGAACTCCTTGGCGGTCTCGACCGCCACGGCGGCGTCGCGGCAATAGGCGTCGGCACCGATCGCCTTGCCGAACTCCTCGTTCAAGGGCGCCCCCCCCACCAGCACGACGTAGTTGTCGCGGATGCCATCGGCGACCAGCTTGTCGATGACGACCTTCATGTAGGGCATCGTGGTGGTCAGCAGCGCCGACATGCCGAGGATGTCGGCCTCCTCGCGCTGGATCGCCTCGATGTAGTTCTCGACCGGGTTGTTGATGCCGATGTCGACGACCTCGAAGCCGGCGCCCTCCATCATCATCGCGACGAGGTTCTTGCCGATGTCGTGGATGTCGCCCTTGACCGTGCCGATGACCATCTTGCCCAGCTTGGGCGCCCCGGTCTCGGCCAGCAGCGGCTTCAGGATCGCCATGCCGGCCTTCATCGAGTTCGCCGCCAGCAGCACCTCGGGCACGAAGAGGATCCCGTCGCGAAAGTCGATGCCGACGATGCGCATGCCCTCGACCAGCGCCTTGGTCAGCACGTCATAGGGCTGCCAGCCGCGCTCGAGCAGGATGTTCACGCTCTCGACGATCTCGTCCCTGAGACCGTCGTAGAGGTCGTCGTGCATCTGGCTGACGAGATCCTCGTCGGACAGCTCGGACAGGATCAGCTCGTCTTCTTCGTCGGCCATGGCACCATCCCCGCAGCGCGTTTCATCCACAAGTATGTGGGGATCCGGGCGGGGCAGGACTCGCCAAGAAACGGCACGGCGGGCCTTCGATGCGACGCCAGGGGCTCGCGGGCGCGATGACCGGATCGCTGCGTGGCCCGCAGGGCCGCGTCAGCCGCGGCGGCGGCGGCGCTTGGGCCCCTCGGCCTCGCCCGTCCCGTCCGAGGCCGAGGAGAAGCCGCCGAGCTTGTCCTTGATGGTGTCGAGCGAGGGCCGCTCGCCCGGCACATGCGCCTCCAGCGCCGCGCGCATCGCCGTCAGATGCGCGGGCGTCGTGCCGCAGCAGCCGCCGATCAGCCGCGCGCCCGCATCGCGCGCCAGCACGGCATAGTCGGCCATCAGCGCGGGCGTGCCATCGTAGTGGATGTGGCCGTCGACATATTTCGGGATGCCCGCATTGCCCTTGGCGATGACGACGGCTTCCGGCGCGACCGCGGTGATGCCGAGCACGGTGCGCAGCAGGTCGGACGCGCCGACGCCGCAGTTCGCGCCGATGGCGACGGGCGTCGCGGGCAGGCCCGGGGCGATCTGGGCATAGCCCTCCGAGGTGATGCCCATCATCGTGCGCCCGGCCGTGTCGAAGGACAGCGTCGCGCAGAACGGCGCGCCCTCGGCCGCCGCCGCCTCGGCCACCGCCTCCAGCTCCTCGGCCGCACTGATAGTCTCGGCCCAGATCACGTCGACACCGCCCGCCAGCAGCCCGCGGATCTGCTCGCGAAAGGCCGTCACCGCATCGGCGCGCGCAAGGCTGCCGACCGGCTCCAGGATCTCGCCCGTCGG
>JBCBPG010000229.1:0-6704 GCA_039820865.1 Pseudomonadota bacterium | reverse complement strand
TTGAACCGCAGGTCCCGCGGGTTGGCCAGCCCCCAGTCGCGCAGCGTCGGGAAGGCGCCCACGTCCTTCAGCAACTGCGTCACCCCCGTCTCGCGGAACACCATCGGCGCGCTGATCGCGGTGGCGCTGGCCTTTCCCTTCACCTATGCGCTGACGCGGCGGTCGCGGGCGACGCAGACGGTCTGGCTGGTGCTGATCCTCTCGGCGCTCTCGCTCTCCGAGGTGTTCGTGGTGATGGGCTGGGACATCCTGCTCTCGAACCGCTCCGGCCTGCCGATGGTGTTCCGCGAGACGGGGGTGACGCAGTTGCTGAAGGACGTGGGCGCCTTCCCGACGCTGCGCGACTGGGGGCTGGCCAACCCGCGGGACCTGCGGTTCAAGCCCTCGATCGTCGCCACGCTCCTGTCGCTCACCTATGTCGTCTGGCCCTATGCGGTGATCCTGCTCTATGCGCCGCTGTCGCGGCTGGACCAGGCGCAGGTCGAGGCGGCGCGGACGATGGGGGCGGGCCCCTGGACGGTGGTGCGCACCGTGGTGATCCCGGCCGTGCGGCTGCCGCTGATCGGGGCGACGCTGCTGCTCTTCGTCTACCTGCTGGGCGTGCTGGTCACGGTGACGGTCTTCGCGGCGCCGTCCGAGCACACGCTGACCGTCTCGATCGCGGACGCCGTGCGCGGCTCGGCGCTGAACGCGCCCTTCGGGGCGGCGCAGTCGATGGTCCTGCTGGTCGTGGCGACGGTCTTCCTGCTGGCGAGCAGCTGGCTGACCAGGCGGTCGAGCGGGGGGGCGACGTGACGCTGCGCGGTCTCGGCACGCTCTGGATGGCGTTCTGCGGGCTGGTGCTGGTGGCGCCGATCGCGGTGGTCTCGGCGGCGGCGCTGAATGGCGGGCGGACGATGACCTTTCCGCCCGTGGACCCGACGCTGGCGCGCTTCGCCGACTTCTTCCTGCACGAGCCGGTCTGGGTCCGGGCGCTGACGCATTCGGTGGTGATCGCGCTCGGCGCGGCGCTGATCGCGACGCTGATCGCCTGGCCGGTGGCCTACCAGCTCTGGCGCCGGGCCGATGGCGTCAGCCGGGCGCTGGCGGGGCTGGCGGCGCTGCCCTTCGCGCTGCCGCCCATCGTGTTCGGGGTCGGGCTGGGGTTTCTCTGGACCTTCGGGGGCGGGCTCGGCTCGGTCTGGGCGGGGATCCTCAGCCACGCGATGCTGTTCGCCGCGCTGCCGCTGACGACGATCTCGATCGGGCTGCAGGCGATCGACCGCGCGCATCTCGAGGCGGCGGCGACGATGGGGGCGTCCGAGCGGGTGGCGTTCCGCACCATCGTGCTGCCGCAGACGCTGCCCTACACGATGTCGGGTTTCCTGTTCGCGCTGATCCTCAGCTTCAACGAGTTCATCGTGGTGTTCTTCGTCGCCGCCTCGTCCTATGCGACGGTGACGCTGCAGATCTTCAACTCGCTGAGGAACGGGTTCACGCCGACGATGGCGGTCGCGGCGATCCTGTTCATCACGGTCTCGCTGGCGGTGTTCGCGGCGGTGGGCCGGTTCGGGAACCTGCCGCGGCTGATGGGCGCCGACGACGTGCGGTAGAGAGTTTCCCGTGGTGCGCTAGTGTGCCGCGGTTTACGTGGACATAACCTGCCCCGGTCCCGGATGATCGCCGACGGCGTATCAACATCGAGAGGGACGGATGCCTTACAGTGACTGGATGTCGGCCTATCAGGGCCGGACCCTTGCGGACATGCACATGCCGGGGGCGCACGATGCCGGCACGATCCGCGACAAGGTCGAACTCACGGCGATGGGCAGCGTCTCGAACTCGGTCACCCAGGACCTGAGCATCCGCGACCAGCTTCGCTGCGGCACGCGCTTCTTCGACCTTCGCCTGAAGGTCAAGGACGAGCAGGTCGTGGCCCATCACACGACCGGCGGCCAGGGCGCCTATGGCACCAAGAGCTTCGACCAGACCATCGCCGAGGTCGACCGCTGGTGCGGCCGTCACCCGACCGAGGTGGTGATCATCCGCATCTCCCACACCTCGAGCGACACCAACGTCGCCACGATCATCAAGGACAGCGCCACCTCGAACCTGCACACCGGCACGGGCAACCTGTGCACCAAGACGCTCGGCGAGATCGTCGCGGCCGGCGGCGGCCTGATCTGCATCCTCGAGCAGAAGGAATTCGGCAGGCTGATCGACCAGAAGAACGGCATCCATGCCTTCTCGAAGTTCAAGGACGGTGGCGCCAACGACAAGGGCATCGCCAGCTGCGGGATCTACGAGGGCACGCACAAGCTGGAGAAGGTCGTGACCAACGGGCTGAAGGGGTCCTACGAGCACAACAGCAAGCATAACCCCGGGGCGAAGGATCACCTCTGGCAGATCTACTGGCAGAAGACCTACAAGAACCCGTGGTCCTCGACCGGGATCTCCCAGGGCACCAAGAAGATCGCGACGATCAAGAACGGCACGGTCCACGGCGGCACCCATGCCGCGACTGCCCACATGATCAAGCTGATGAACGGACATCAGATCCGCAGTGGCGCGCATTTCGAAGACGAGGACTACGAGGTCGGCAAGGACGGCAAGAACAAGGTGATGTGGTCAACGACCGACTTCCGCAACTTCATGCTGCCGAACATCATCAGCTATGACTTCGTGAACGAGACGACGAACAAGCTGATCATCGACCTCAACACGCGTCAGCGCCAGCAGCACCAGGATGTCGAGGAGGAAGAGGAAGCGCTGATCTGAGCACCGGCGCGGCCGGCGATGGCCGGCCGGCGCCATCCCGGGGGCGGGCCGCGGTCCGCCCCGGCCCCCATGTCTGCGGAGAGCCCCGATGCCCGCGCATCCCATCCTGGTCGGCCGCACGGTGCTGCTGGTGATCGACATCCAGCGCTCGGCCTTCATCGCGGGCCATGACGGGGGCATCCCGAGGATGGCGGCCTATGTCGCGCATATGCGCAATGCCCGGCGGCTGATCGATGCGGCGCGGGCATCCGCGGTGCCGGTGGTGTTCTTCCAGGAGGCGCACCGGCCGGACCATGTCGATTTCGGGCGCGAGCTCGACGGCGTCGAGGGCGTGCACTGCGTCGAGGGCGAGGTGGGCACCGAGCTCGCCGTCGAGGAGATCGACCTCCGCCCGGACGACTACGTCATCCGCAAGCGGCGCTACTCCTGCTTCTTCGGCACCGATCTCGAGATCCTGCTGAAGGGGCTGAAGGCCGAGACGCTGGTGCTGGTCGGCGGGCTGACGGATGTCTGCGTGCACTACACCTATGTCGACGCGCACCAGCACGACTACCGCGCCAGGGTGATCCGCGACGCCGTCGCCGGCTCGTCGGAAGCGGCGCATGTGGCGTCGCTGAACGCGATGGCATACCTCCAGACCGGCGCCGTCCGCGGCACCGACGAGATGATCGCCGCCTTCGCCAGCCACACCGCCGCCGCCTGACCCGCAAGCGCGACGCGCGGGGATCGGGGCGGGTCAAGGATCGCCGCAGGCGACGGGCAAGGCCCGCTCGTCCTTGATGCGGCCCGATCCCCGCCCACGCTCCCGCCCGTCCCCTTTGATGACATCAAAGGGGACTGCCAAGCGGCGAGCGTCCCCTTCCCCCTTTCCGGCCGAGCGTCTCACGCACCCCGCGACGGACCGCACGCCAGCCCGGCGAGAGATCCGGCAAGTCTCATGACGGCGACCGGCCGCTGTTCCGCCAGAGCGTGATCCAGCCCGACATGAGCGCGGGCGCCCTCCCCTCCCGCGTCAGGATAGGCCCAGGCGCATGAACATCCCGTTGCGTCCGCGCGTCCAGCAGCGTTCGCGCAAAGCCAGCCGGATCGCGGCGCCGATGACGCGGGAGAGAGGCGAGAGCGGGCGTTTCCGTCCGCTCGCAAACCGCTCTAGAGCATTTTCCAGCCAGACTGACTCAGTCTGGCGACAAGAAAATGCGGCAAACAAAACAACCTCGAGCGCGAGACCTGACGCCGTCAGGTCGGCGAGCGCTCTAGATCCCCATCGCATGGACGGCGAGCGTCCAGGCGGAGAGCAGCACGCCGGTGATCGCGGTGTAGAGGGCGTTCCAGCGAAGGCCCACATGGGTGGCGCTCACCCGGCCGAAGGAGCCGATGATCAGCGTGGTGGCCGTGAAGGGCGAGGTGACGCCCGAGATCGACCAGCCGGCGGTGATGGCGACGGCGACGGCGACAGGCGTGGTGCCGAAGCTCTCGGCCGACGGCAGCAGGGGGGCGAGCAGCGAGACGGCGAGGATCGGGTTCATGCCCGCCTGCCCCGCAACCGGCACCGCCCAGAGCAGGATCATCAGCACCTGCCAGGCCGGCAGCACCGCGAGGTCGAGGCCGCCGGCGGCGATGGCGGGTGCGGCCAGCCGCCCGCCGATGGTGCCGATGACCCCGGCCATGACGAGCAGGACCAGCTCGCCGCGATAGGCGGGCAGCTCGCGGGTGACATAGGTGATTGCCCAGCCCGCCATGGCGCCGCGGCGGTCGGACCAGGACGCCGGCCCCGCCGGCGCCGCAGCCGCCGGCGGCGGCGGAGGCCCGGTCGCCACCGGCGGCGCAGCCGCAGCCACAGCCGCAGCCACAGGCGCAGCCGCAGCCAGAGGCCCAGCCAGAGGCCCGGCCGCATGCCTGGGGGGCGCTCCACCGGCAGCAGGATCGCCGCCGGTCTGGACCGCGATCCAGGCCAGCGCCAGCGGTGGCACGACGATCATGACGGCGATCGGCGCCGAGACCGCCCCGAGTGTGGCGACGCCCGCGACGGCGCCGCCCATCAGCGCCAGCAGCACCACCAGCGGCGCCAGCGCCTGCCTCCAGGACCGCGCGTCGGGCTCGAACACGGCGGGGGGGCCCGGCACGCGGGGCTTGAGCAGGCTGTCGAGCGCCCATCCCGTCCCCGCCAGGACCACGCCGGAGACGAGGCAGGGCAGGACCATGGCGCTCCAGCTGATCCCGGGCAGCAGCGCGGTGGTGATCGCCACCGCGAAGGCCAGCGGCGACCAGGGCAGCGTCGAGACGAAGCCGCGCTGGATCGCCAGCAGCATGCGCCGGCGGCGGATGCGCCGGCGCGTCTCGTTGGCCTCCTCGCGCGCCGCCGTCTCGGCCAGCGTGCCGAGGAGCGACAGCGCGCCATAGCCGAGCACGATACCGAAGAGCTGCCCTCCCGCCGTCAGCGCCAGGTAGCGCCGCCCGGGCGGCTGGTGCGCGATGTAGGAGCCGCAGTCGGCGATGGCGGGCGATCGCGCGGCGACCGAGCGCAGGCAGGCCTGGGCGGTGAAGAAGGCCGCGATGAAGGCCCCGCTGGCCAGCCCCGCGTCGATCACGCCCGTGGGATCGGGGGCGAGCGCCAGGGCGGCGAGGATCAGCGCGCCCGCCAGGGCGACGAAGATCCGCCGCCCCCAGGGCACCGCGGGCACGAGGATCGCGACCGCGACCGCCACCGTCGCATCGGCGACGATCCCCGGCCAGCCGCCGATCCAGCGGTCGGCCACGACCATCGCCATGGTGAGCACCAGGAGCCAGCCTGCCAGCGCGCTCGCCAACGAGGCGGGCACGACCGGCACGGCGGGCGCTTCGGCGATCGCGCCCCTATCGGTCGACCCGTCGATCGACCTGTCGCTCGCCGTGTCGACTGCTCCCGGGGGCCGGATGTCCCTGCCGGTCCCCGACGGGTCGGCCGGGCCGCTGCCGTCGCGCGCCGGGCCACCTGGACGGTCGGGATCGCGGCCCGGGCGCTCGGCACTCATCCCGCGCTCAGCTGAAGCGCACGGAGTAGCCCCAGCTGTCGAGCCGGTCGGGCAGCGCGTTGAAGGCCATGGTGATCCGTTCGGCCCCCTCGTTCACGGGCACCTCGTGCTGCATGTAGCTGGGGAAGAGCACCATGTCGCCCGGCTGCATCTGCGGCGCCTGCCAGCGGCTGGCGTTGAAGGGGCCCATGCGCGCGCGGCTGTTCTGGTTGACGAAGGCGAAGTCCGTGCCGCCGAAGGCGCGGTGAAAGACCGTGCCGGATTTCGGGTGAAAGGGCGTCAGGTAGACGATCCCCGAGATGAAGCTGTTGGCGTGGTTGTGCATCGCCTGGTGGCCGCCGGGGGCAAGGACGTTGGTCCAGATCTCCTTGATGTGCCACTCCAGCCGCTCGCCGAAGAGCGCGACGCCGAACTCGGCCATCGGTCCCGCGACGCGCCGGGCGACCTGGGAGAACAGCGGATCGGTGCCCGCCTCGACCGGCGTCGAGTGCGAGAGCCTGGCGTCGTGGACATTGGCGGTGCGCTTCTCGGCGCGGATGCGCTCGACGATCTGGCCGAGCAGGACGCCCTGCACCACGCCCGGCACCTGCATCACCGGCGTCGGGAAGAGGCCGACGATCTGGGGCTTTCGCTCGGGGCCGGGCGGCGTGCTCATCGGCGGTCTCCGGTCGGATCGGCGGGCACGGGCATGGCGCGCCCGCCCGCGCGGCGCTATCAGCCGAGTGCCATGCCACCAGCGGCGGGGCAAGCGGAGAGGCGGATGGCCAGGCGAGCAGCCAGGGGTGGGGCGCAGCCCCTCGCGCCGGAGGCGCGGAAGCCGAAGGCCCGGGAGCCGGAGGCGCGGGCGCCGGAGGCCCTGGAGCCGGAGGCCCGGGCGCCGGAGGCCCGGGCGCCGGAGGCCCGGGGGCCGGAGGCCCGGGGGCCGCAGGCGCGGGA
>JBCBPG010000228.1:0-6706 GCA_039820865.1 Pseudomonadota bacterium | reverse complement strand
GACCAGCACCTCCCCCGCCTTCGGCCCCTCGAGGTTCACGTCCATGACCTCGAGCGGCTTGCCCGCCCCGACAGCAACCGCAGCCCTCGTCCGCATCCCAAATCCTCCCCTGATGCAAGCTGTGCGTCCCGCCGGACGGCGAGATAACCTCAGCTTATCACCGGGGCCGTGGGCGACAACGGTTTAGTCGCCCGCGGCCAGGCGCGGGCGGGGTCGGCGGGCCCGCCGCGACGCTCAGATCAGCTCGTCGTCCGAGAGCAGGGCACAGTACCAGCGGTCGATCTTCCAGTCGCGATGCAGGCTGGCCCAGCGCGCCACGCGCGGCGGCGAGGCGTACATGCACTGCGCCGCGTCGCCCCCCTCGATGGTCAGGCGGAGACGGTGCTCGCGGCAATTCGCCGGTTCACCGAGCAGGCAGGCCACGATTATGAGTTCCATGCGAGCCTCCCTTGCCCCCCGTGGTCGATCCGTCGATGGTAGCGGCGAGGGGGCCGCCGGCAACGCCGGGGACCCCGAGAAGGCCCCCGGAACCGCGCCGAGGGGCCCGCTGAACGGCGCCTTAACGGGCCTGGGGAGGACCGAATGACACCGAGACGCCGCTGGCGGATGCTGCCGGCCCTGATGGCGATTGCCCTTGCCGCCCAGCCGGTTGCGGCGGTCGAGCCCATAGATCTCCTGTTCGAGACACCGCATATGCAGGGGGTGCGACCCGGGGCCGCGCTCAGTTACGTTCACAGTCGCGAGGGCGCACACCCCGTGCTGTCGCCGGGCTTCAACCAGACGATCCGCATGCAGACACCCGCGCCCGACGGCGGCAGCGAGGCGATCGAGGTGACGATGGACGCCGAGGGTGCGCCCCGCACGCTCGCCCCCTTCGTGGGCGTGCCGGGCAACCCGATGCTGATGGTGTTCCTCGAGACCGTGGTCAGCGCCGTGTCGAAGGCGACCGGGGGCAGCCCGTTCTACCTCCGCAACCGGATGCGCGAGGGGCTGCGCGAGGGGCTCAGCCAGCAGCCGATGATCCTGAGCCTCGGCGCCGCCCGTCTGCCCGCGCGCCTGGTGAGCATGCGCCCGTTCGAGGGCGACAAGAACGCCGCGCGCCTCGGGGCGTTCCAGGAACTCGAGATGCGCTTCGTCGTCGCCGAGGGTGCGCCCGGCATGCTCATCGCGATGACCGCCGCCACGGCGCCCGTGGCCGAGGGCGAGACGCCTGTCTATGTCGAGGAGATCCGGCTTGACCCGACGCAGTGATCCCGCAGCGCCGGCGCGCGCCGCGGCGGCCGGCCTGGTCGTTGCGGCGGGGTTGGCGGCAGCGCCGGCCCCGCTATCGGCGCAGGTGCCCAACGACTATCCGACCGCGGTGCGCGCCGACTATGTGCTGGGCTGCATGGCGGCCAACGGCCAGTCGCGGCCCGTGCTGGAGCAGTGCAGCTGCGCCATCGACCATATCGCGACGATCCTGCCCTACGACGCCTATGTCGAGGCCGAGACGATGCTCAGGACCCTGCAGGTCGGCGGTGAGCGGGTGGCGGCGATGCGCGGCTCGGCGCGGCACACGGCCATGGTGGCCGATCTCCGCCGCGCGCAGGCCGAGGCCGACATCGTGTGCTTCCTGCCGGCCAGCTGAGGCCCTGCCCGACGCTGGGCTGACGAGACGCTGGGCTGACGAGACGCTGGGCTGACGAGACGCTGGGGTACGAATCGAAAAGGGGCGCGGGATGATCCGCGCCCCTTTCGCTATCTCTCGGAGAAGAACCTCAGACGAGGTCGCCCTCGCGCTCCTCGGCCGGGAAATACATGTTGATTTCCATGCCACAGGTCATCTCTTCGATCTTCGGCGCAGTCCAGGCCATGATATCCTCCCTCATGGGTTTGAGCTCACTCTCAGGTGGCTAGCATATAAGGCATATCCATTCACCTGCGAATGTCCAGCGCTCGCGCCTCTCTCAGCTTCTGTGAAGTCGCACCGGTGCCGTACGGGCCGCGCCCGACCGCAAAGATCACGCTCGCTATTCTCTCGCGCCGCCCCCGGTGCTAGGGTTTCTTGTCATGCGGACGGCGCCAGGGCGTGACCTGCGCAAGATCCGCGACCGGAACGGGGAGGAGAGGGCATGATCAGGCTCATGGGCACGGCGATGGCGCTGATCCTTGCGCCGGCGATGGCGCTGGCCGGTGGCGCGCCGGAGCGGGCGAGCGACACCTGGCCGATGCTGAGCGCGCAGATCTGGCCGGACGCCGAGATCGCCGACGGCGACGCGATGATCCGGATCGATGCGCCCACGCGCGCCGAGGACGCGGCGCTGGTGCCCTTCGACGTGGCGATGGCGCCGGGCAACGGCCGCATCGTCCGCTCGATGACCATCATCGTCGAGGAGAACCCCGCGCCGGTGGCGGCCGAGTTCACCTTCTCCGAGCGCATGGGCCGCGAGTTCCGCATCTCGACGCGGCTGCGGGTCGAGCGCTACTCGAACATCCGCGTCGTCGCCGAACTGGACGACGGCTCGCTGATCGAGGCGGCGCGCTACGTCAAGGCATCGGGCGGCTGCGCGGCACCGGCGGTCAAGGATGCCGAGGCGGCGCTGGCCAGCCTCGGGCGCATGAAGCTGCGCGAGTTCGCCGGCGACGAACTGCCCGCGGGCATGGCCGAGGCACAGGTGATGATGCGCCACCCCAACAACTCGGGCTTCCAGATCGACCAGGTGTCGCTCCTGCACATCCCGGCCTTCTTCGTGCACGAGATGGCGGTGACGGCCGAGGGCGAGCCACTCTTCACCGTCACGGGCGGCATCTCGCTCAGCGAGGACCCCACGATCCGCTTCACCTATCCCGAGACCGGCGCCCGCACCCTCGAGGTCACCGCCAAGGACACCGACGGCGGCATCTACAGCAACCGCTTCGACCTCGGCAATCAGAGCTGAGGCGGCCGCCGGGTGATGTCGGGGGCGTAGATCGCCCCGACCCACGGCGGGACGGGCGGATCGACCTCGACGATCCGCCCACGGGCAAAGCGCAGAACGCGGCGCGGTGGCGTGTTCCAGCCCGAATTGTCGAAGACGTGTCCCTGATCGGCGATCAGCACGGCCTGCCGGATCAGCGCGCCGTTGCGTCGGAACCGCGCGCGGATCTTGTTCTCCGGCACCGGGTGGCCGCCCTCGACCACCCGCTCAAGGACGCGGGCGACGGCGAGATCGGCGGTCTCGATTCCCACATGCAGGACCACCACGGCAAAGCCGGCCTTCCGCGCGCGGGTAACGAGGTCGAGCTTCGAGGGATGCGAGAAGACCGTCTCGGTCGCGAAGCTCTGCCCCGCCTGCAGGGCGGCGTCGCGCCGTGCCTCGGCGATCCTGGCCGCCTCGTAGGCGGCACCCGGCGAGGGGTCGCCGAGTTCGTCGCGCTGGATCTCGTCGGCATTGATGAACGGTGCGCGTAGGGTCGGGGCGATCTGCGTGCGGTAGACCGTCGACTTGCCGGCGCCGTTCGGCCCGGCCAGGACGACCATGACAGCGCTCACCTGCTCTCGGTGGCGCCCACGATCTCACCCGTCTGCGAGAGGCCCACGCCGAGCCCGCGGCGGCGGCGATCGTCGAAGAAGGCTTCGGCCTCGGGCGTCGGCGTCGAGAGGGCGTCGCCGAAGGCACCGAGCCAGACGTCGTGCTCCTCGGGTGTGAGCGTCTCCGGTGCCCTCGCCGCCTCGAGCGCCTCGCGCACGCGGGCATAGTCGAAGCCGGGCGAGCGCTCGATGGTCCGGCCGATGCGGACCCAGTGGGCGATCTGGCCGGCGACCGAGCGGTCCTGCAGCCGCGCCTCGTCGCGCACGAAGGCCATCACCTCGTCGCTCAGCTTCACCGACTGTGCCATCGCCACCCCACTCGCTGACCCCTGCAAGGTGGCATTTTTCCACCTCGCCATCAAGATCCGCCCTCGACGGCGCCCCGGAACGCCCCGACCGCAAGACGGCGGGGCGCCCCGATGGCCCGGGTGTCAGGCGGCGGCGGTGGTGAGGCCGGCCTCGCCGAGCATGGCGGCGACGGTCTCGCCCATGTGCGACGGGGTGGGGGAGACGCGGATGCCGCAGTCCTCGAGGATCTCGACCTTTTCCTGGGCGCTCTCGCCGAAGGCCGAGATGATGGCGCCGGCATGGCCCATGGTGCGACCCTTGGGCGCCGAGAGACCGGCGACGTAGGCCGCGATCGGCTTGGTCATGTTGTCGCGGGCCCAGCGGGCGGCCTCGGCCTCCTGCGGGCCGCCGATCTCGCCGATCATCATCACCGCATCGGTGTCCGCGTCGGCCTCGAACAGCGCCAGGATGTCCTTGAAGGACGAGCCGTTGATCGGGTCGCCCCCGATGCCGATCGAGGACGAGATGCCAATGCCGAGCGCCTGCATCTGGCTCGCCGCCTCGTAGCCGAGCGTGCCCGAGCGCGAGACGATGCCGACGCGGCCCTCCTTGTAGATGTGGGTCGGCATGATGCCCATGAAGCCCTGGCCGGGGCTGATGATGCCGGCGCAGTTGGGGCCGATCAGGCGCATCTTGCGGTCGGCGCGGTAGCGCATGAGGAAGCGCTTCACCTCCATCATGTCCTGCGCGGGCAGGCCGTCGGTGATGCAGACGCAGGTGCGGATGCCGGCATCGGCCGCCTCCATGATCGCGTCGGCGGCAAAGGGGGGCGGCACGAAGACGAGCGAGGCCTCGGCCCCGACGGTCTCGACCGCCTGGCGCACGGTGTCGAACTGCGGGCGCTCGCAGACCTCGCTGCCGCCCTTGCCGGGTGTGACGCCGGCGACGACGTTGGTGCCGTAGCGGATCATGTCCTCGGCATGGAAGCGGCCGAGCCGGCCGGACATGCCCTGGACGATGACGCGGGTCTCGCGGGTGATCAGGATGGCCATGGTCCCCTCCCTCAGGCTTTGGCGGGCAGCGCGGCGACGGCCTTCTCGGCGGCGTCGGCCAGGCTGGTCGCGGTGATGATGGGCAGGCCCGAGCGCTCGATGATGGCGCGGCCCTGCTCGACATTGGTGCCGGCGAGGCGGACGACGACGGGTATGGTGAGATCGAGCGCCTCGAAGGCCTTGACCACGCCCTCGGCCACCCAGTCGCAGCGGTTGATGCCGGCGAAGATGTTGACCAGCACGACCTCGACCTTGGGATCCATCAGCACCGCGCGGAAGGCCATGAGCACGCGCTCGGGGCTGGCGCCGCCGCCGATGTCGAGGAAGTTGGCGGGCTCGCCGCCGGCCAGCTTGATCATGTCGAGCGTCGCCATCGCGAGGCCCGCGCCGTTGATCATGCAGCCGATATTGCCGTCGAGGCCGACGTAGTTGAGCCCGCGATCGGACGCGTTGCTCTCGCGCGGGTCCTCCTGCGAGCGGTCGCGGAGCTCGCCGATCTGCGGGCGGCGGAAGAGCGCGTTGTCGTCGAAGCTCATCTTGGCGTCGAGGGCTACCAGCTTGCCCTGCCCCGTGACCACCAGCGGGTTGATCTCGACCATGGTGGCGTCGAGCTCGCGGAAGGCGCGGTAGGCGCCCGTGAAGATGCGCACGGCCTCGGGCACCTCGCCCGCCGCGATGCCGAGGCGGAAGGCCAGTTCGCGCGCCTGGAAGTCGCGGAGACCGGTCGCCGGGTCGATGGCGAGGCGGATGATGCTGTCGGGCTTCTCGGCCGAGAGCTCCTCGATCTCCATGCCGCCCTCGGTGGCGGCGACCAGCATCACGCGCTCGGACGCGCGGTCGAGGACGAGGCCGAGATAGAGCTCGCGCGCGATGTCGGTGGCCTGCTCGACATAGAGCCGGCCGACCATGCGCCCGCGGGGGCCGGACTGGCGGGTGACGAGGGTCTGGCCGAGCAGCCCCGCGGCGGCGGCGGCGATCTCCTCCTCGCTGGCGCAGATCTTGACGCCGCCGGCCTCGCCCCGCCCGCCGCTGTGCACCTGCGCCTTGACGACCCAGCGCTCGCCCGCCAGTTCGCGCGCGCGATAGCCGGCCTGCTCGGGGCTGTAGGCGGTGCCGCCCTGGGGGATCGGCACGCCGAAGCCGGCGAGGATCTCCTTGGCCTGGTACTCGTGGATGTCCATTGGTTCTCCCTCCTCCGCGGTCTCTGCCGGCCCGCGTTGCCATGCGGGTTGTTGCGCCGCACGGCGGTTGGAAGAAAGAAAACTCGTGTCGTCCTGTGTGGTCGGTCGTTTACAGCCGGGCATAATTGTAATGTTTGTTTTGATGCGGCGCGACATTCATTACATCTCCACTGGGCCGGCCGGCTGGCCCGTCTGCGGGACACCGGGCGCCCCCGCCCGCCCCCCTCGCGGGGGCCGGCCATCGCCCGCCCGGTGCCCCGCAGACGGGCAGGGTTGCGCCGCTTGATCGCCGTCAACGCCATGGGCCGCCGGTCGGGTGCAGGGTGCAACTGATCGCCCTGCCCGGGCCCCCGAAAGTGACCCTGACCGGGGCTCTGACCGGGGCTATGGCCGGGGCTATGGCCGGGACGACGTGCAGGGGAGGACCACCATGACCGACACCGACACCATCGAGGCACCCACCGTCGCGGGGCGCCGTGCGCCGACGCCGCTGCACACGATCGCGACCTATGTCGATGGCGACCGCGCCTCGGCCGCGCGGCTGGAGACGGCGATCGCGCTTGCCCGCACCCATGGCGCGCATCTGAGCGTGATGGCCTTCGGCTACGACCCCAACATCGCGGCCTACAGCCTGG
>JBCBPG010000227.1:0-6715 GCA_039820865.1 Pseudomonadota bacterium | reverse complement strand
GCAGGGCGGCGCCCGAAGGACGCGGGCGCGCTCTTCGCGCGAGCACGTCCGGCGCGACGGGAGCGGCAAAGACTCCCCTTGCAGGCGATCTGCGCTCTGCTAGCGTCACAGCCTTGTTGCAGTGCGGCACGATGGACCGTTGCACGAACCTGCGTCGGGATCGCCCCGTCCTGGCGCCGGGCCTGACCGGACGCCGGCGCGATCCCGCGCCGATCGGGCCGACACGACGGAACACAAGACGGAACACAAGATGGAACACCGGGCCGACCGCAGCCGATCCGCGCCGCACCCGGCGGCCGATACCCACCCCAACACGGAGGTCTTCCTATGACAGACCAGGCCGTCGACGAAGCGCTGCGCCCGCCGGACGGCGCCGCCGACATCATCGAAACCGATTACGAGATCGGCCAGGACAACATCCAGCCGCAGATCGGTCCCTTCGGCCTCGACATCCACAACCCGGTCTTCCTCATCTCGGGCCTCTCGATCGTCGCCTTCGTGGTCTATGCGATGGCGCTGCCCGAGCAGGCCGAGGCGGTCTTCGGCGCGCTGCGGCCCTGGCTGACCTCGACCTTCTCGTGGTTCTTCATCGGGGCGGGCAACATTTTCGTCCTGTTCTGCCTGCTGCTGATCGTCAGCCCCTGGGGCTCGGTCCGGCTGGGCGGCAAGGATGCGAAGCCCGATTACGGCTATCCCGGCTGGTTTGCGATGCTGTTCGCCGCCGGCATGGGCATCGGCCTGATGTTCTACGGCGTGTCCGAGCCGATGAGCCATTTCTCCTCCTCGCTCGGCGGCACCACGGTCGAGGGCGGCGCGCGCAGCGACTGGGCGCCTCTCGGGGCGGCCAGCGGCGACGAGGCGGCGTCGATCTCGCTCGGCATGGCGGCCACGATCTATCACTGGGGCCTGCATCCCTGGGCGATCTACGCCGTGGTGGCGCTCGCGCTTGCGCTCTTCAGCTACAACAAGGGCCTGCCGCTCACGATCCGCTCGGCCTTCTATCCGATCCTGGGCGAGCGGGTCTGGGGCTGGTGGGGCCACGTGATCGATACGCTCGCCGTCTTCGCCACGCTGTTCGGCCTGGCGACCTCGCTCGGCTACGGCGCGACGCAGGCGAATGCAGGGTTGAACGAGCTCTTCGGCGTCCCGCTCGGCACGACGACCGAGGTGGTCCTGATCACCGCCATCACCGCCCTCGCCCTGGTCTCGGTGATCCGCGGTCTCGACGGCGGCGTGAAGGTGCTGTCCGAGATCAACATGGGGCTTGCTTTCCTGCTGCTCCTGTTCGTGCTGCTGGCCGGGCCGACGATGGCGATCCTGGCGATCTTCGGCGACAGCGTCGTGTCCTATGTGAGCAACCTGCCCGCGCTCTCGATGCCCTTCGCACGCGAGGACGCCAACTACTCGCAGGGATGGACGGCATTCTACTGGGCGTGGTGGATCTCGTGGTCGCCCTTCGTGGGCATGTTCATCGCGCGCGTCAGCCGCGGGCGCACGGTGCGCGAGTTCATGATCTGCGTGCTGCTGATCCCGACCTTCGTCTGCGTCCTGTGGATGAGCGTCTTCGGCGGCACGGCGCTGACGCAGTTCGTGCAGGACGGCGTGACGGCGGTGAACGACGCGCCGCTGGAGCTCAAGCTGTTCGAGATGCTGAAGGCGTTGCCGCTCACCTTCATCACCTCGCTGGTGGGTATCATCCTGGTGGTGGTGTTCTTCGTGACCTCGTCCGACTCGGGCTCGCTGGTGATCGACACCATCACGGCCGGCGGCAAGCTCGACGCGCCGGTCAGCCAGCGGGTCTTCTGGTGCATCTTCGAGGGCGCGGTGGCGATCGCGCTGCTGATCGGGGGCGGGCTCGCCTCGCTGCAGGCGGCCGTGATCTCGACGGGTCTGCCCTTCACGATCGTGCTCCTGCTGCTGTGCTGGGCGATCATGAAGGGGCTGATCAGCGAGCGCGCCAACACCTGACGCTTCGTTCGGCGTCCGGGTGGCATCCCGGCGGTATCCCGCTGGCGTCACCCCCCCGGGCGCCGCCCCGGCGAGGCACGCGTCGACACCGTCGAGGCGCGGGGCGGGCCCGACCGGGGCCGCCCTTGCGCGTTCAGACCGGGCCGCTCAGACCGTGCGCCGCCAGCACCCTGGTCGTCGCGGGGCGGGCCATCAGCCGATCGGTATGCGCCTTGATCCCGGGCGTCTCGTCGAGCGGCACCTTGTTCATCATCAGCCAGCGGGCGACGAGCAGCAGGTAGGGATCGGCGGCCGTGTACCGCGCGCCCATCGCCCAGGGCTCGCCGAGGTAGTGCGCCTCGATCAGCGCCGCGCATTCCCGCAGGTTCCCGGGCACCCTGGCCTTCATGCTTTCATGCGCGGCCGCGTCGTCCGACCAGCGGGCGCCGCGCAGCAGGTGCGCGAAGGCGACATGGACGGTCGAGGCGATATAGGTGTTGAGGGCCTGCATCCGGGCGAGGTCGTAGGCGCTCTCGGGCAGCACCCCGGCCTGCGGATGGGCCTGGCCGATCCAGGTGAGGATCGCGACGTTCTCGCTCAGCGGACCCTCGGGCGTGACCAGCGTCGGCACCCGCGCCTTCGGGTTCACCGCCAGGTAGTCCGGCGTCCTGTGGTCACCGTCCGGCAGCGACAGCCAGGCGACCTCGTAGTCGGCGCCCACCTCCTCGAGCAGGATATGCGCGGCGATCCCCGACGTCCCCTTGCCGGTGTAGAGCGTGAGCATGGTCCCCTCCCGATGGTGCGCGCCCGGCCGGGCGGTCAGGCCCTGTCGCAGATGCGCCCCTCGCCATCGATGTCCAGCGCCAGCGTCCGGTAGGGCGCGATCGCGTCGGGCAGCGTCTCGATGCCGAGACCGGGCGCCGCGCCGAGGTGGAGGCGCCCGCCCGCCAGCGCGCCGTCCCCGACAAACGCATCGCGGAGCGGGTTGGCATTGGCGTCGAGCTCGAGCAGCCCGTCGCCGCCCGCCGCCGCCAGCAGGTGGCCCGAGGCGAGGAGCCCGATCCCGCCGCCCAGGAAATGCGGGCAGAACCGCCGCCCCGCCGCCAGCGCCTGGCGCGCCACCGCCAGGCACCCGCTGACCCCGCCCCACTTGGCGACGTCGGGCTGCAGGACGCCGAGATGCCCGGCCGCGATCGCGGCGGCGAAGGCCCCGGCGCCGGCGATGTTCTCGCCCCCCGCCAGCGGCGGCCCGCCCGCGCCCGCCAGCCGCGCCCAGTCGGCCGCGGGCGCATCGACGCGGATCGGCTCCTCCAGCCAGCCGAGCGGCAGGTCGCGCGCAGCCTCGACAAAGGCCAGCGCCGCGTCGAGGCCCCAGGCCTGGTTGGCATCGACGAAGAGCCGCTCGCCCGGCCCCAGCGTCGCCGCCGCGGCCCGCAGCGCCGCCAGGTCGCGCGCGGCGTCAAAACCGATCTTGAGCTTGAAGGCCGCGATCCCGGTGGCCCGGGCAGCCGGGATCGCCTCGACACCCCGCCCGACCTCGATCCCGCTGGCATAGACCGCCACATCGCCCGGCGCGCCCGGCGCCAGCGCCTCGGCCAGGGGCACGCCCCGCGCCCGTGCCGCCATGTCGTGCATCGCGGTGTCGAGGCCCGCCAGCACATGGGCGAACGGCCCCGGCTCGCCGCACTGGATCGCCCGCACCGCCACCGCCCGGTCGAGCTGCGCCCAGAGATCGCCGGGCCCCTCCATCTCCACGCCCAGCACCAGCGGCGCGATGTCGAACGCCAGCAGCCGCACCCGGTGCTCCGCCCCCGCCGCCGGCCAGTTGGCAAAGATCTCGCCCCAGCCGAAGGCGCCGTCCGCCCCCTCCAGCCGGACAAAGACCGCGGGCCTGTCGCGCATCACGCCAAAGGACGTCGCGACCGGCCGCGCCACCGGCACGCGATAGGCCGCCACCGAGATCCGCTCCACCCTCACCCGCGCGCCCTCCACACGACCCTCACCCGCGCGCCCTCCGCACGACCCTCACCCGCGCGCCCCTTGCGCCGCAGGCGCGGGCACCGCGCCGGAGGCGCCCCCGACCCGGGCGCCAAGCGCGGCGGCGGGGTCGAAGACCCCGATCGACACCGCTTCGGCCAGCGCGGCGCGCACGGCGGCGATCACGGCCAGGCGCGGCGTGTCGCGCCGCGAGATGAGCGCCAGTCGCCGCACCGGTGCCTCCGGCCCCAGCGACAGCCGCGTCAGCGCCAGCGGGTTCATCGTGGTCACCGTCCGGCGCGGCACGATCGAGACGCCGAGATTGGCGAAGACCATCGAGGAGATCGCCTCCAGCTCCTCCAGCTCCATGCACTCGTCGACCTCGAGCCCATGCGCCTGCAGCCAGCCCTCGACCATGCCCCCAACGACGGCGTCGCGGTTGAAGCGGATGAAGGGACGGCTGCGGATCAGCGCCAGCGGGTCCGCGCCCTCCGCCCCCGCCGCCGCGATCAGTTCCAGCGGCTCCTCGGCCACCTCGACCGCCTCCAGGTCCCGCGGCAGCGCGCCGGGATGCGAGATCACCGCCGCGTCCAGCCGCCCGCGCGCCACCTGCGCCACCAGCGCGATCGTCAGCCCCGGGAACAGGCGCACATGCAGCGCCGGCGCCCGGGCGCGGAGTAGCGCCATCGCCAGCGGCGCCAGCCCTGTCAGCGTCGTCGGCACCGCGCCGAGCGAGAGCTCGCCGCCGAGCCCCTCCTCCCCCATGACCGAGGGCACCAGCGCGTCATAGGCCCGCACGACCTCGCGCGCCCGCGTCACCAGCGCCCGGCCCAGGGGCGTCAGCTCGGGCGTGCGGCGCGAGCGGTCGAACAGCGCCACGCCCCACTCGGCCTCGAGCGCGCGCATCTGCTGGCTGACGGCGGCATGGGTGACGAACACGGCATCGGCGGCGGCCGAGAAGGTGCGATGCTCCTCGACCGCGATCAGGGTGCGCAGCATGCGGATCGACATCGCCCCTCCCGTAAGCCGTGCTTTCTCACGCTGTAATCTTTTGTTTCTTCGCGAACGGTCGACTTACGAATAAGCCTTTGTCAAGGTTTGCAGGGCGGGCTCCCCCGGCCCGGCGTCCAACAAGAACATCAGGGAGTTCCACATGATCTTCAGGACCATCGCGGCCGCCTCGGCGCTCGCCCTCGGCCTCGGCCTCGCCCCGGCGCTCGCCGAGTATCCCGAGCGCCCGATCAACATGATCATCCCCTACGGCGCCGGCGGCGCCACCGACATCTCGGCGCGCACCATCGCCGAGCCGCTGGGCAATGCCGTGGGCAGCCCGCTGGTCATGGCCAACGTCACCGGCGCCGGCGGCGCGACGGGCTCGACCGCGGCCAAGAATGCGGCCGCCGACGGCTACACCATGCTGTTCGCCCGCGTCGGATCGCATTCGGTGAACCCGGCGATGAAGGCGACGCTGCCCTACACGCTGGACGACTTCCGCTTTGTCAATGTCTACGAGATCAACCCCGTCGCCTGCGCGGTGAACCCGAACTCGGGCATCGAGAGCATGGACGACCTGGTCGCCAAGGTGGCCGAGGGTGGCGTGACCTACTCGTCCTCGGGCGTGGGCTCGCTGCTGCACATCGCGGCGGTCTTCGTCCTCAGCGAGTTCGGCGTCGAGAACCCGCTCGAGGCCACGACGCACATCCCGCTCAAGGGCGGCGGCGCGGCGGCGACCGCGGTGCTGAGCGGCACGGCGACCTTCATCTGCACCAACTCCTCGGCGCTGGCGAGCTTCGTGGCCAACGGCCAGCTCAAGCCGCTGATGGTGACCACGCCCGAGCCCGTCGTCGGCTTCGACGCGCCGACGGCCGCCGATCTCGACAAGCCCAACCTGCACCGCCTGGTCGGCTGGACCGGCATCGCGGGGCCGGCCGGCCTGCCCGATGACGTGGCCGAGAAGTGGGGCGCCTGGACCGCCGAGGCCGTGGCCGACGAGAAGTTCCTCGAGCAGATGACCGGCCGTGGCTCGGTCATCCAGCTGATGGACCCGGAGGAGGCCAACGCCTTCATCCAGGGCCAGTACGAGACCTTCAAGGAGCTCGTCGACCGTCTCGGCATGCGCATCGAGGGCTGAGCCCCGCCTGACCGCCATCCCCGGCCGGGGCCCCGCGCGGGCCCCGGCCGTCTCTTGTGAGGGACCGCCCCATGACGACGCGCCCATGACCACCCGTTCGGTGCAGCTCAACCTCGGCATCGGCGCCTGCCTGGCGGCGCTGTTCCTGGTGTTCTACGCCATCCCGGCCTGGGTCTCCTCGCCCTCGAACGTGAAGAACGTCGTGCTCTCGCCGCTGTTCTGGCCCTATGTGCTGGCCGCCTTCACCGGCATCGCCGGGCTCGGCCTCATCGCCTCCTGGGCCGCGATGCCCGAGACGGACGAGCCGCTGAACGAACCGGTCGATGACCTGCCGCAGGCCTGGATGCGCCTCGGCGCCATGGCGGCGATCATGGTGGGCATCATGGCGGGGCTGACGACGCTCGGCATGGTCTGGACCTCGATGATCGCCTTCGCGGCGGTGGCGCTGATGCTGCGCACGCGCTTTCCGGTGGCGGCCGTGATCTGCGCGGTGATCATCCCGCTCGTCCTCTATGCCTTCTTCGCCCATGTCGCGGGGGTGGCGATCCCGCAGGGCCTGTTCGTGAGGCTGCCGTGAGCTTCACCGACAGCCTGCTTGCCGGCCTCGCCCTCGTCGGCAATGTCGAGGCGTTCCTGGCGCTCTTCGTGGGCGTGGCCATC
>JBCBPG010000226.1:0-6721 GCA_039820865.1 Pseudomonadota bacterium | reverse complement strand
TGCCGGGCTGACCCGGCCTGCCGGGCGCCGGGGGAGCGCCTCCGGCCCGGGCACCGGCGGTGCCCGCGCCGTCGGCGCATGGTGACCGGCCGAGCGGTGCGCGGCCGGCTGCGACGCCTGGCATCGGGAGGCGGGCCATGGCGCCTGCGGCGATCGGCGGCGCTTTGCCGCCGGTGGCGGGCGATGCATCTCTGGCTCATGACCGATCGCACCGCCCCCCTCCACGTCGTCTGGTTCAAGCGCGATCTCCGCGTCTTCGACCATGCCGCGCTTGCCGATGCCGCTGCGGCGGCAGCGGCGGACGGGGCGGCGGTGCTGCCGCTCTACGTCGTCGAGGACGCGCAGTGGGGGGCGCCGACCGCCTCGGGGCGGCAGTGGCGCTTCGTGGCCGAGGCGCTGGAGGCGCTCCGGGCCGAGACCGCGGTGCTCGGTGCGCCGCTGGCGGTGCGGCGGGGCGAGGCGCTGGCGGTGCTGCAGGGGCTGCATGCCCAGAGGGGTATCGCGGGGCTCTGGTCGCACCAGGAGACGGGCGAGCGCTGGTCCTACGACCGTGACCTTGCCATCGCCGCCTGGGCGCGGAGCGCGGGGATCCGGTGGGTCGAGCATCAGAACGGCGGGGTGGTCAGGCGGTTGGCATCGCGCGACGGCTGGGCCGAGCGCTGGGACCGCGAGATGCTGCGCGCCGCCCGTCCCGTGCCGCAGGGCCTGGCGCCCCATGGCGAGGCGCCGGGCGCGGTTCCGGACGCGGGGGCGCTGGGCCTGGCGCCCGACCCTGCCGCGCGGCTCGCCGCGACGCCTGAGGCCGGGCGAGGGCTCCTGGAGAGCTTTCTGATCAGCCGGGGCGCGCATTACCGGCGCGAGATGTCGTCGCCCGTCACCGCCTATGACGCCTGCTCGCGGCTGGCGCCGCACCTCGCCTGGGGGACGCTCTCGATGCGCGAGGTCTTCCAGGAGGCGGTGGCGGCGCGGCGCTTCCACGAGAGCCGGGCCTATCGCCAGTCGATCGACAGTTTCACGGCGCGCCTGCACTGGCGCTGCCATTTCATCCAGAAGTTCGAGGACGAGCCCGAGATCGAGCATCGCTGCATGCATCCCGTCTACGAGGGGCTGCGGGAGGGCGACCACGACCAGGGGCGGCTCGACGCCTGGGCAGCGGGCGAGACCGGGCTGCCGATGGTCGATGCCTGCATGCGCGCGCTGACGGCGACGGGGTATCTCAACTTCCGGATGCGGGCGATGCTGGTCTCGGTGGCGGCGTACCACCTTTGGCTGGACTGGCGGGCCCTCGGGCCGGTGCTGGCGCGGAAGTTCACGGATTTCGAGCCCGGCATCCACTGGTCGCAGAGCCAGATGCAGTCGGGCGTGACGGGGATCAACACGATCCGGATCTACAACCCGGTGAAGCAGTCGAAGGACCACGACCCGGACGCGGTGTTCCTGCGCCAGTGGCTGCCGGAACTGGCGCGGGTGCCGGACGACCGGGTGCACGAGCCCTGGCGGATGAGCGAGGCCGAGCAGGCGGCGGCGGGCTGCGTGATCGGGCGCGACTATCCGCGGCGGATCGTGGAACCGGTGGCGGCGGCGCGGGCGGCCAAGGAGAAGGTCTATGCCCGCCGCCGGGCCGAGGGGTTCGAGGCGGGCAAGAAGGCGGTCTTGAAGAAGCATGCAAGCCGGCGCCGGCCGCGCATCGAGCATCCGCCGAAGGAGGACCGCCAGGGCTCGCTCGACCTCGGCTGACGCGCCCGGTTGCCGCCGCCCCCGCGACCGGCGCGCGCCCCGCCCGCCCACCCGCTTGCGCCGGTCGCAGGGGCGACTGTCGTGGCGCCGGGAGAGGGCAGAAGGGGACGGGGAGCAGCGGAGAAGGGGCCGGGAAGGCACCGGGAAGGCACCGGGAAGGCACCGGGAAGGCACCGGGAAGGCACCGGGCGCGGCCTCCCGGCGCGCGTGGTCCGAAGGCCTTGGCGCCGCCGGGACGTGCGGCGCGCCGTCGGCTTCGGCGATCCTTGCCCCCCGCCGGTCCCTGGTGGCGCGTGGCCGGACGCTCAGTCGAGGCGGCGCACCAGGTCGCCGGCCGTGACCTCGCCGTCGCGGGTGACGCGGGCGTAGATGCCGCGCAGGCGCAGGCGCTGGCCATCGCCCGTGTTCACGAACAGGCAGGCGTCGCGGCCATAGCGGTCGATGAACATCTGGCAGCCGTTATGCGGCTCCGCGGTGATCGTGAGCTCGGCCTCGCCGATGGCCAGCCGCGTGCCCGGCGGGGTGTTGGCGGGTGTCAGGTCCATGTCGATGAAGAGGTTGTCGCCGGCCGGTGGCCAGGCTGCGGGCGGCCCCGCGATCGCGCGCATGACGCGGGACATCGTCAGGCAGATCTGGACGTCGGGGCTCGGTCGGCCGTCGGGCAGGGTGATGTGGCATCCCTTGGTCCAGTGGTCGCCCGGTACGCCGCCGGCCAGGGTCAGCCGCGCGCGCTCCAGCACCCGGCGCTCGCCCCTCGCCGGGCGCGAGACGATCAGGTCGAGGCGTCCGTCCTGGCGGGGGGCGGCGGTGATGTCGGGCAGGGCCGCGTCGAGAGCGGCGCGGCTCTGATGGGGCAGGGCGGTGGCGAGGGTCATGGGCACGCTCCGGCGGAAACCTGCCTCCACTGGAGCACGCCTGCGCACGGCTGTCGCCCTTGTCGGCGCCGTCGAGCGCGGCCATCGGTTGCGGTGGGGCGCTGTGGCGGTGGGGGGGCTGCAAAGGGCGGGTGGGCTGCGGCTGGCAGCCGCAGGCCTCGTCGCGCCGCGCCGGGAGGTTACCTCCCTGCCATGACCATGATCCTCGCCACGATCGTCGCCGCGCCGCTCACCCAGGCCACCGTTCCCGTCATGGCCCCGGCGATGCCGCGCCATACCGTGGCAACACGTGCCGCTGCCGCTGCTCTTCCGCCGCTCTGCGGTCCCTCGGCGCGGGTCACCTTCCGCGAGGGGGCGCCGGTCGATGTCTATACCGTCGAGAACCTCAGCCCGGGCGACTGGGCGATCGCCGCCGTCGATATCGGGCTGATCGGCTCGGCCGGCCGTCTCGTCTTCGACACCGTGCCCGGGGGTGCGGGGCGGAACGTGGCGCAGCCCTTCCGCGCCTTTCCGGGCGAGGCGGCGCTTGCCGACATGCCGCTGGTGCCGGACGGGGCCGAGGCGATGGCGCTGTCCTTTGCGGCCTTCCCGACGGGCGCGCGCTTCCAGTTCTCGATCGACATGGACGACCGCCTGGCCGGCTGGGGCACCACGGTGCAGGGGCCGGAGATCGAGGGCGCGACCGTGACCGTCACCTTCGTCGCGGGTGAGCGGCGCTCGACCCTCTCGGCCGCCTTCGACGCCCGCGCGGTGGCCGAACCGCTGACCGCCTGCCTCGGCTGATGGCGCGGATGCGGCGCAAGGGCGACCTGCCGAGCAAGACCTGCGCTGCCTGCGGGCTGCCCTTCACCTGGCGCAGGAAGTGGGAGCGGGTCTGGGACGAGGTCCGCTACTGCTCCGAGCGCTGCCGCCGTGAGGCCAGGCGCCGGGTGCCAGACCGCGCCACGGCCGACTGAGGGGACAGCCCATGACCACCCCGACCCCCCGCCGCGCCATCCTGGTGCTGGGCGACCAGCTCGACCTCGACGCGGCGGTGCTGGCCGACGGCGACCCCGCCCGCGATGTCGTGGTGATGACCGAGGCGCGGGAGGAGGCGACCTATGTCGCCAGCCACAAGAAGCGCCTCGTCCTGTTTTTCGCGGCCATGCGCCACTTTGCCGAGGCGCTGCGCGCGCGCGGCTGGACGGTGCACTACACCCGCATCGACGCGGACGCCACCGGCGATGCCCCCGCCACCAGCCTGGCCGAGGGGGCCGCGCGGGTCGAGGCCGAGAGCTGGCACGTCACCGAGCCCGGCGACTGGCGCGTGCGCGCGGCGCTGGAGGCGCGCCTCGGGCCGCTGGTCGTGCATGACGACACCCATTTCCTCTCCACCCCCCGCCAGTTCGCCGCCTGGCGCGAGGGGCGCAAGCGCTTCATCCTGGAGGATTTCTACCGGATGATGCGCCGGGAGACCGGGTGGCTGATGGCCGATGGCAAACCCGTCGGCGGCGCCTGGAACTTCGACGCGGACAACCGCAAGAGCTTCGGCAGGGCGGGACCCGGCGAGACGCCGGGCCGCCCGTCCTCGGCCCCCGACGCGATCACGCGGGAGGTGATGCAGGCGGTCGAGCGGCTGTTCCCCGACGCGCCCGGCTCGACCGAGGGCTTCGACGAGCCGGTCACGCGGGAAGGGGCGCTGGCCCATCTCGACCAGTTCGTCGAGAAGCGGCTGCCGCGCTTTGGCGACTACCAGGACGCGATCGCGACCGGCTACCCGACGCTCTACCACGCCCGGCTCTCGGCCGCGCTCAACCTCAAGCTCCTGAACCCGCGCGAGGTCTGCGAACGGGCGATGGAGGCCTGGGAGGCGGGCGCCGTGCCGCTCAACGCCGTCGAGGGCTTCGTGCGCCAGGTGCTGGGCTGGCGCGAGTTCGTGCGCGGCGTCTATTTCACCGAGATGCCGGACTATGCCGGGCGGAACGGGCTGGACGCACGGCACGACCTGCCGGCGCTCTACTGGACCGGCGAGACCGAGATGGCCTGCCTGTCGGACGCCATGGGCCAGCTCATCCGCGAAGGCTATGCCCACCACATCCAGCGGCTGATGGTGCTGGGGCTCTTCTCGCTCCTCTGGGGGGCGCATCCCTACCGCTTTCACGAGTGGCACATGGCGATGTACCTGGACGCAGTCGACTGGGTCTCGCTGCCCAATGCGCTGGGCATGAGCCAGCACGCCGACCACGGCGTCGTCGGCACCAAGCCCTACACGGCGTCGGGCAACTACATCTCGAAGATGTCCGACTGCTGCCGCCGCTGCCGCTACGACCCCAAGGCGGCAACGGGCGGGAACGCCTGCCCCTTCACCACACTCTACTGGGATTTCCTGGACCGCCACCGCGACCGGTTTGCCGGCAACATGCGGATGGGGATGCAGTACCGGAACCTCGCCCGGAAACCTGCCGGGGAGCTGACCGAGATCCGGCGGTGTGCCGCTGCGCTCCGCCGGGATCTTGTCTGACCTGCGCCGGCGATGGGCCTTGAGGTCGCACGAGTCGCGGGCCCGACGGCGCCATCCGCGCTGAGGCGCGCGATCAGCTGCTGCGACGACGTCCCACGAAGGCAGCCGCACCGAGTGCGCCGAGCAGCATCGGCAGGCTGGCTGGCAGTGGGATCGACTCATACTGCAGCGCGACGGCGACGAAATCGGCATCCGCGACATCGGTTGAGTCGACGCCGACTGCAAGATCCAAGTTGACCTCGAACGAGCCGCCCGACAGCAGGTCGGACAAAAGCGTTGCGGTCACCCCGGCTTCTAGGGTCAGGCGCACATCCTGTGGATCTTTCTCGTTGCGGACGAAGCTGGTGATACTGAGGCCGGGAATGTCGTTAACGAAGCCCTCGAAGTCCACCACCAGGTTGCCAACGATCCCTCCGAAGGTCAGCGTCGCGAACTCCACGCGCGTGTTGTTCTCCGAGAAGTCGCCATCCAGCGTTAGGGTGAAAGTGCCCGGCGTCCCATCACTAGGGAGTGGGTCCGCGAAGGTGAACGTGAAGTCCTGGTCGCTCACCGCGATATCAGCAATGTCGCTCAGCACGACCGCCTCGGCTGACGTCGCTGCTAGGGCCGCCACGAATGCAAGTGAAGTGATCCTCATCATCATCCCCGCAAATGGGCCACCACTGCCCGACCAGTCATCCCTGACAATTGGCCTGGGATTGTGGCGTTTTCCGGTCGAACGGTAGCCTTCAGCCGCGCGCCTTCGTCAGCCGAGCGAGAGGAAGCGGCGGATCGGGCCGGTGATTGCCTCCGCCATGGGATCGGTCTTCGAACTCCAGGCGCCGGCCAGCGCGCCGTCAGGCCCGACCAGGTACTTGTGGAAGTTCCAGCGGGGGCCGGCGCCGGTCTCGTGGCGGATCCAGGCGTAGAAGGGATGCGCCGCGGTGCCGCGCACCGGCGTGATCGCTGTCATCGGAAAGTCGATGGCGAAATTGACCGCGCAGAAGTTCTTCACCTCGGCCTCCGACGAGAGCTCCTGGTTGAAGTCGTCGGAGGGCACGCCCAGCACCACCAGCCCGCGCTCGCGATAGCGGTCGTAGAGCGCCTGCAGCGCATCGTACTGGTAGGTGAAGCCGCAGCGCGAGGCGGTGTTGACCACCAGCACCGGGCGCCCGGCGAAATCGGCCAGCCGGATCATCTCGCCGTCCTCGATCGAGCGGAAGGCGAAGTCGTGGGCGCTGAGCGCCGTGCCGTGGGCGCCGTCGGCGCGGGTGAGGGACGGCAGGGCGACGGGCGAAAGGGCGAGGGCTGCGGCGAGGCTGCGGCGGGTGATCACGGGGCTGTCCTCCGGCTGGATGCGGTTACGGGCAGTCGGTGTGTTACGTGCGCCGCGCGTTTCGGGTTGCAAGGCGCGCCACCCGCGCGGTTCTGCCGCGGCCCCCCCACCCGGCCCGCTCAGACCGGGTCGGCCGAGCCGAAGACGCGCTCGAAGATCGTGTCGACATGGGCGAGGTGGTAGTCGAGGTCGAAGTGGGTCGCGATCTCGGCCGCATCCATCACCGCGGCGACCTCCGGGTCGGCGGCGAGGCCCGCCTGGAAATCGGCGCCCTCCTCCCAGGTCTTCATGGCG
>JBCBPG010000225.1:0-6753 GCA_039820865.1 Pseudomonadota bacterium | reverse complement strand
GGGTGGAAGTTGTCGGGCGCAAAGACCTGGTGCGCGCCCGCGGCATCGGCCACGAAGCTGGGCACCGAGGCCACGCTTGCCTCGCCGCCGGCCAGGAACATCCCGTCCTCGCGCGCCTTGCCCGGCACCGATTTCATGTAGGCGCCATGGCCGAACCAGCCGCCGGCGGCGATGGCGACACTGGCGGCCAGGCCCGTCGCGACCTGGGTCGCCGTGCGGCGTCGCTCGCGGCGCCGGGCCACGCTCTCCAGCCGGGTGGCCAGCGCCGCGGTCGCCGGGTCCTCGGCATCCGCCTCGCCGACCGCCCTGAGCGCCGCGATGTCGCTCATGATCCGCGACATGCGCGCCCGCAGCGCCGGGTCCGCCTCGATCGCCGCGGCGATGCGCGCGCTCTCGGCATCGTCCAGTTCCCCGTCGCAGAAGGCGTTGAGTTCCGCCTCGCTGATCGTCCTGGTCTCGGTCATGCTTCGATCCCCCAGATCGGCGTTCGCCGCCATTGTCACGCAGGCATTGTCCTTCAGGCGCCGATGGGCACCACGCGACCGCGCGCGGCGGTCATCCCTTCCATCTCGGCCCGGATCGTCGCCCGTCCGCGCGAGATGCGCGACATGAGCGTGCCGAGCTTGACGCCCAGGATCGCGGCGGCCTCGGCATAGGAGACCCCGTCGACGGCGACGAGCACGATGGCCTCGCGCTGGTCCCCGGGCAGCCTGTCGAGCGCGTCGAGCGTCTGTCGAAGCTCGACCGCATGTTCCTGGCGCGCGGCCACGCGATCCTCGTCGGCGCCGCGTTCCTCGAGCAGTTCGCGCCGCCGCGCATCCTGGCGGTGGCGCGAGCGGTGCAGGTTGACCAGGATCTGGCAGAGCCACGTCCCGAGCGCCGCGCGCCCGTCGAAGCTGTCGAACTTGGCGATCGCGCGCAGCAGCGTCTCCTGCACCAGATCGTCCGCCTCGGTATCGTTCCGGGCGAGCATCCGCGCAAAGCGCCTGAGCTTCGGTATCTCGGCTTCGACCGCATGACGGCGTCTTCGTCTTCCCAGCATACCCTTCACCGAGCCAGTGGCAGTTTCTTCTGGCCCAGGCGTTCGACGCGCCAGGGCCGGGCTTCATCCCGAGAAAATCGACGCGGCGGCGAAAAAACTTCGCACCCCCTTCGCGGGGCCTCCGCTGTCGCTCCGGCGTCGGGCCGCAGGTGGGGGCAGGGCCGGGCGTTGCAACCGCAAGGACAGAAAACCGCACCCCGGCCGGGATGAAGTGGCGCGCTCGTCCGTCTCACCACTGCAGCCGGGAGAAACGGGCTGCCTCACGGCCCGATCGAGGGCCCTGGACCGACGGTGAAGAGGAAAAGGCCATGACCATGACCGATGCCACGACCACGCAGGCCGGGACCGCCGGCGTCCGCCGCGTCACCGAGCACCTCGCGGATGCCGCGCGCGAGCTCGTCACCGGTCTCGTCACGCTGCCGGGCCGCCTCGCCGCGCTGCGCGCCACGATGCGCGACGAGCGCGACTTCGACCGCATCCACGACACGCTGTCGCGGCTGAACGCGCGCCAGCTGGCGATGCTGGGGCTGAAGCGCGACGAGATCTACACCTTCGCCGAGCTCTGCGTGTACCAGCCGGAGCGGCGCCCTGAGCTGCGCCTCTTCGATCGCGGGCCGGCGATGACGCTGGCCGCGCCCGTGGCGCAGGCTGCCCTGCCGGCGGCCGGCGGCGACGCGCCGGCCGTCGCCGCGATCGGGACCGACGCGCCCGGCGCCGAGGTTCAGGCCGGCGGCGCCGCCGTCGAGACGCCCGCGGTCGAGACCGCCGCGACCGGGTCGCCCGCGACGGAGGTGACCCGGCCTGCCAACGAGGCGGCGGCGAAGGACAGCGCTCACGTGATCGATCGGGCCGCCGCATGACGCTGGCGGTCGATGCTCCGACGACCCCGGCGCCCGGCGGAGCCGGCACGGCCGGCCATCGCCCGGCGCGTGGCGTGACTGGCGCGCTCAGGGGCACGGTCCTTGCCGGTCTTGCCGCCGTCAACCTGCTCGGCGCCTATGTCCTTGGCGGCATGCTGGTGACCGAGCGGATCGACAACGACCTGACCTTCGCGCCGGCCACCCCCACCGAGGGCGGTCTCGCGGGCGTCGACATGACCGTCGCGCTGATCAAGCGCGAGGTCGAGGAGCATGCCTGGGTCGCCAACGAGCCGTTCTTCATGCCCGGCCACTGGCTGCCCAACATGCGCTACTACCAGCAGGGCGTGGTCTACGGCCTCAGCCGCTTCGCCTTCGAGCTCGCCGACAGCCTCGGCCGCTCGCGGGGCGCGACGGCGGTGGACCCTGACCTCGACCGGGCCGCGGGTCTGCTGCGCTTTCCCGGCGATGTCTGGTTCTTCGACTTCGAGAAGACCTGGACGCCGGTGGTGACCAGCGAAGAGCAGTACATGTCGGCGGTGCGGGCGCTGGAGAGCTACAACCGCCGCGTCGCCAGCGGCGAGGCGGTGTTCGATCCGCGCCAGGACAACCTGGCGGCCGTGCTGTCGCGCATCGAGGCCGACGTGTCCTCGAAGATCAACGTGCTGAGCGACCATGTCGAGCGCGTGGCCGCGGGGCAGCCGGTATCGACCACCTCGAACGAGGTCTTCTACGTCACCAAGGGCCGGCTCTACGCCTACACGATGCTGCTGAAGGCGCTGGAGCAGGACTTCGGGCCGATCATCGCGGGCGAGGGGCTGGGCGTCGTCTGGTCGCGCATGATCGCGAGCTTCGAGAACGCGGCGTCGATGCGCCCGCTGATCGTGACCAACAGCCCGCCGGGCTCGGTCCTCGTGCCCAACCATGTCACCGAGCTCGGCTTCTTCGCGCTGCGCGCCAAGACGCAGCTGCGCGACGTGATGACGGTGCTGAACCAGTGAGCGAGGCCATGACCGCAAGCGATACGACGATCGACGGCGCGTCCGGGGACGCGAAGGCTGCCACCCCGCGCGAGCGGGCCGCCGCCGCGCTGGGCCTGGCCCGGACGGCGGTCCAGACCGCCCGCTCGGCGGCCGGGCAGGTGATGGGCCGGCGCCGGCCTGCGCCGACGGACGACGCCGGGGCGGCCGGGGCGGCCGGCGAGGCGCCGATGGGGGGCAGCGGTGGTTCGGTCGCCGGTATGGCCCGGCGCCTTCGCACCCGCATCGCCTCGACCTCGGCGGCGGATGTCCGCCAGCGCTTCGGCACGGCCGTGCGCTCGACCACGATGTTCCGCTCCGTGGCCGTGCTGCTGGTGCTGGCGGCGATCGCCCAGTGGGGACTGATCGTCTTCAACTACTGGCGCTGACGGCGTCTCTCGCTGTCCGGCGGACCGCTCGCCGGGCGGCTCAGGGGCCGGCGCCGCGCCGGGTCCCCTCGAAATAGGCATAGGTCGCGTCCGAGATCCGCTGGCGGATGGCGTCGCGGTCGCCGTCCAGCATCGTCGGCTTGCCGATCAGCAGGCTGGCAAAGCCGTGCACCATCGCCCAGAGCGGCGCCCCGAAGCGGTGTGGGTCAAGATCGCCGAGGCCGTTCGCCCGCATCACGCCCGTCAGGTCCTCGATGAAGCGCATGTAGGCGGTCTGCCCGGCCACGCGGGCGACGTCGACCGTGTCCTGGTGGCGCGCGGCGCTCCACATCAGGTGGAAGAGTTCCGGGTTGTCGACGCCGAACTTGGTGTAGTTCCAGCCGCCCGCGATCAGGCTCTCGACCGAGTCCTTCTCCTCGGCCCCGAAGCCCGCGATCTTGGCCGCATTGAGCCGCCTGAACCCCTCGGCCGCGACATGGGCCAAGAGCTCGTCGCGGTCCTTGAAGTGGCGATAGGGCGCGCCCGACGAGACGCCGGCGGCCCGCGCGGCATCGGCGACGCTGACCTCCTCGACCCGCCTGTGCCGGATCAGCTCGATCGTCGCGTCGATCAGCGCCGACTTGAGGTCGCCATGGTGATAGGCGCGCGCGCCTGCGCCCTCGCTGTCCCGGGTAGCCGTCATGCCGTCCATCTGCGCCCTCCCGCCCGTGCACTCAAGATTTTCGTGGCCGATGCGGCACGAAGGGGTTGAAGTGAGCGGCTCTTACATCAAAGTAAGGGCCACTCACATATGTAAGTGGCACTCACGCGGCAATCCCGGGACTTCCCTGCGGCAGCGACGAGAGGCGAGTGATGGCGGAGCGGCAGTCCAAGACCGGCTGGATGGCCTGGATGGTGGCGGCCGGGGTGCTGGCCACGGCGCTGGCGGGCGCGGGGGCGGCGGTGATGGCGCTGCAGGCACGGGCCGCGAACGAGACCGCGCTGCCCGAACGCCCGCCGCTGACGGTCACGACCGAACGGATCGCGATGGTCGACCGCTACACCCTCCGCGAGCGTTTCCTCGGCCGCGTCGAGCCCGCGCGCGAGACCCGTCTGGCGGCCGAGCGGAACGGGCTGCTGACGGCCGTCATGGTCGAGGAGGGCGACCGCGTCGCCGCCGGCCAGGTGCTGGCCGGGCTCGACACCCGGCCGCTGGAGATCACGCGCGACCGCCTGCTGGCCGAGCGCGCGAGCCTGGAGGCCGACATCGCGCTGGCCGAACGCACCACCGACCGCCGTGCCCGGCTGGTGGGCGAGGGCTGGACCAGCGGGCAGGCCTATGACGAGGCGCGCTTCTCGATCTCGGCGCTCGAGGCGCGGCGCGCGGCGGTCGGGGCCGAGATCGCGCAGGTCGACCTCGACATGGAGAAGTCCACCGTCACCGCCCCCTTCGCCGGCACCATCGCCGCGCGGCTGGTCGATGACGGCACGGTGCTGGCGGCCGGCACGCCCATCGTCGCGCTGCAGGAGACCGGGCGGCCGCAGGCGCGCATCGGCCTGCCCTCGGACCGCGCCGCCGCGCTGGACCCGGGCGACGCCGTCACGCTGGACTATCTCGGCCGTACGCTGACCGGCCGGGTCGCGGCGATCACGCTGGACCTCGAGGCCGGCACCCGCACCGTGCCCGTCCTGGTCGATGTCGAGGCCGATGGCCCGCTGGCGATGGGCCAGGTGATCCGCCTCGCCCTCGACCGCGCCATCGAGGCCCGCGGCGCCTGGGTCCCCCTCGCCGCACTGACCGAGGCCGAGCGCGGGCTCTGGTCGCTGATGACCGTCGTCGGGGCGGAGGGCGGCGCCCTTGTCGCCCGCGAGGCCGTCGAGATCCTGCACCTCGAGGGTGAGCGCGCCTTCGTCCGCGGCACCTTTGCCGACGGCGCGCGCGTGATCGGCGAGGGCAGCCACCGCGTCGGCGCCGGCCAGGCCGTCGCGTTGGCGGACGACTGAGCCATGGACACCTGGCTCCACGACCGCCCCCGCTACCTGGCGCTGGTCCTGCTGACGATCGCGGCCCTCGGCGTCTTCGCGATCAACACCGTCGGGCGCCAGGAGGACCCGACGATCACCAATCTCTTCGCCACCGTCATCACCCCCTATCCGGGTGCCGATCCCGCGCGGGTCGAGGCGCTGGTGACCGAGAAGATCGAGGCGGAACTGCGCGAGATCCCCGAGATCGACGTGATCTCCTCGACCTCGCGGACGGGCATATCGTCGGTCCAGATCGAGCTGTCGAGCTTCATCTCCGAGGCCGAGATCGAGCAGGCCTGGTCCGAGATCCGCGACGCGCTGTCGGACGCCGCGCGCGCCTTTCCCGCCGGCGTGCCCGAGCCCGAGTTCGACAACGACCGCACCGGCGCCTTCACCGCCCTGGTCGCGCTGATGCCGGCCGAGGGGCGCGAGGCGACGCCGGCGCTGGTCGGCCGTTTCGCCGAGGCGCTGCAGGAGCGGCTGCGCCAGGTGCCCAACACCAGGCTGGTCGACCTCTACGGCCAGCCGCGCGAGGAGGTGCGGGTCGAGGTCGACGCTGATGCTCTCGCCGCCGCGGGTCTCACGCCCGACGCCGTCGCGGCCGCCATCGCCGCGGCCGATGCCAAGGTCTCGGCCGGGCGCGTCCGCGGGGGCGCCAGCGACTACCTGATCGAGCTCGACGGCGAGATCACCAGCCTCGACCGCGTGCGCGCCGTGCCGCTGGCCACCGGCGAGGGCGTGCTGCGGGTGGGCGACATCGCCACCGTCAGCCGCGCGGCCGAGAGCCCGTCCGGGACCTATGCCTTCGTCGATGGCCGCCGCGCGGTGCTGGTCGCGGTCCGGGTCGAGGACGACAGGCAGGTCGATGTCTGGGCGGACGCCCTCCGCGCCCGGATCGCCGCGTTCGAGGCGACGCTGCCCGCCGGCCTCGACCAGCGCCTGCTCTTCGACCAGAGCACCTACACCGCCGACCGCCTGGGCGAGGTCGCCACCAACCTCGTCATCGGCATCGTGCTGGTCGTGGGCGTTCTCTTCGTCTCGATGGGTTGGCGCTCGGCGCTGATCGTGGGCGCGATGCTGCCGCTGACGAGCCTGCTGTCGCTCGTCGTCCTCGAGAAGCTGGGCGTCACGATCCACCAGATGTCCGTCACGGGCCTCATCGTGGCGCTGGGCCTGATGGTCGACGCGGCGATCGTCACGACCGACGAGATCCGGCGGCGCCTGCTCGACGGCGTGCCGCGGCGGGTGGCCGTGGGCGGGGCGGTGCGACGGCTGGCGGTGCCGCTGGCGGCCTCGACCGTTACGACCGTGCTGGCCTTCGTGCCGATGGCCGCGCTGCCGGGGCCGGCGGGCGACTTCGTCGGCGCCATCGCGCTTTCGGTCATCGTGATGCTCTTCGCCTCGCTCCTGCTGGCGCTGACCGTCACGCCCGCGATTGCCGG
>JBCBPG010000224.1:0-6759 GCA_039820865.1 Pseudomonadota bacterium | reverse complement strand
TGCTGATCGGCGAGGTCGGGTTCTCGATCGCGGTGGTGGCCTCGATCTCGCTCGGCATCATCGTCGACGACACGGTACACTTTCTCACCAAGTACCAACGTGCGCGCCGCGAACAGGGCCTCGGGCCGGAGGACTCGATCCGCTACGCCTTCGACACCGTCGGCTGGGCGCTGGTGGTCAACACGATCGTCCTGGTGCTGGGCTTCATCGTGCTGACCTTCTCCAGCTTCAAGCCGAACTTCGACATGGGGCTGCTCACGATCATCGCGATCGTGCTGGCGCTCGCCATCGACTTCCTGCTGTTGCCGACGCTGCTGCTGGTCCGCCGTGGACGCGGGCCGGAGACCGCGCCGGCTGCCGCCTGATCCCCCGAAAGGAGACCACGATGCCGTATATCCCACGCACCGCGGCCACCCGCATGGCCCCCTGGCTCGCGCCCATGATCGCGCTCCTCGGCCTCGCCCTCGCTGCCACCTCCGGGCTCGCGCAGGGGTCGGGCAAGGGCTGGGAGGTCGCGGCCCGCTCGGACCGCACCGATCTCGGCTTCGGCGACAGCCGGGTGGCGCTGGAGATGGTGCTGACCAATGCGGCGGGCGAGAGCACGACGCGCGAGCTCGAGATCACCACGCTCGAGAAGGAGAGCGAGGAGGTCGGCGACCGCTCGCTGGTCCTGTTCGAGACCCCGCGCGACATCGAGGGCACGGCGTTGCTGAGCCACGCCAAGATCCTCGATCCGGACGACCAGTGGCTCTATCTGCCCGCGCTGAAGCGCGTAAAGCGGATCTCGTCGTCCAACAAGTCGGGGCCTTTCGTCGGCAGTGAGTTCGCCTTCGAGGACATCACCTCGCAGGAGCTGAACAAGTACCGATACGAGTATCTCCGCGAAGAGCCCTGCGGTGAGTTCACCTGCGACGTGGTTCAGCGCTTCCCGCTCTACGAGGGCTCCGGCTATACCCGACAGGTCGGCTGGTACGACCAGACGCACTACCAGATCCGCAAGGTCGAGTACTATGACCGCAAGGACAGCCTGCTGAAGACCCAGACCTTCGAGGGCTATCGCCAGTACGGCGACATCTGGCGCGCCCAGCGCTTCGTCATGCGCAACCACCAGACCGGCAAGGGCACCGACCTCGTCTTTGGCGAGTACCGCTTCGGCGTCGGCCTCGACGAGGGCGACTTCGTCAAGGGCGTGCTGAACAGGCTCAACTGACGATGCGCCGTCTCGTGACTGCCGCGCTCGCGGCCCTCATCCCCGTGGGCGCGGCAGCCGAGGACGGCCCGCTCGCGCGCTTCTGGGAGAATGTCGACATCGGCGCGCAGGTCGCGTTCGAGCCCCGCATCTTCTTCCAGGAGCCCGCCTTCGACGGCCAGCTCGAGCACTTCCAGCCCTCGGGCTTTGTCGAGCTCGACCTCGAATGGCGCTCGGACGACCGGGATACCGACATCTCGATCGTCCCCTTCTTCCGCCTCGACGGGCAGGACGAGGAGCGCACGCATTTCGACCTGCGCGAGGGGTATCTGCGCCAGATCTTCGGCGACTGGGAGGTGCTGCTCGGCGCCAACCGCCGCTTCTGGGGCGTCACCGAGAGCCGGCATCTGGTCAACATCGTCAACCAGATCGACGCGGTCGAGGACATCGACGAGGAGGACTTCCTCGGCCAGCCCATGCTGAACGTCGCGCGCCAGACCGATATCGGCCGCTTCGAGGTCTTTCTCATGACGGGCTTTCGCGAGCGGACCTTCGCGGGGCGCGACGGGCGCCTCCGCACGGACCCGGTCGTCGATACCGATGCGGCGCGCTTTGACAGCGACCTCGCCGAGTGGCGGCCGGAATTCGCGCTCCGCTACAGCCATTTCATCGGCGATATCGACCTCGGCCTGCACATGTTCCACGGCACCTCGCGCGAGCCGGACCTGCTGGTCGATGGTGACGGGTCGCGGCTCGTGCCCTCCTACCCCGTCATCACCCAGGGCGGGATCGACCTGCAGTACACGACCGGCCCGTATCTCTGGAAGTTCGAGGGGCTGGTGCGGGGTGGTCAGGGCGACACCTTCGCCGCCGCGGTGGGCGGGCTCGAATACACCTGGTTCCAGGCCCTCGAGACCGATGCCGATCTGGGTTTGCTGGCCGAGGGGCTCTGGGACGGGCGCGAGGAGAGCCGGGCGCTGAGCGCTGATGAAGCCGCCGACGGTTTCGTCTCGGCCGCGCCCTTCCAGACGGTGCTGGACCAGGAGGTCTTCCTCGGCACCCGTCTCACCCTCAACGACGTGCAGGACACGGCCGTCCTCGCTGGCGTCTTCATCGATGTCGAGGACGGGCCCGGCAGCCTGCGACTGGAGGCCGAGCGCCGGATCGGTCAGAATTGGTTCGCGGAGGTGGAGGCGACGGTGTTCCTGGAGGGCGATCGCGGCAATGCCGCCTCGGCCTTCGAGCGCGACAGCTTCATCACCCTCCGCCTGTCGCGCTTCTTCTGATCGCCCCGCGAGCGACCGATATCGGCCGAAATGTCCAGGCGCCATCAATGCGATTGTGAATCGCCCGGGAGACGCTGGTCCCGGCAGGAATGGAATTTGGCATGCCAGATTGACAAGGCAGATGGTGTGATCAATATTGATTGGGCGTACTGGTTCCCCCACGCTGTCGTGCCGCTCCCTCGGTGGAGGTGATCATGTATCTGCCGCTGAGCCGCGAGTTCATCTCTCAGCACCTCACACTTCGCCGGCGGGACCAGATCGCCGCCGAGATCCTGCTCGACGTGCTGTCGCTCGAGCTTCAGCCGGGCGAGCGGGTGTTCGAGGACGAACTCGCCAGGCGGTTCTCGATCTCCCGGACACCGGTGCGCGACATCTGTTCGCGCCTTGTCGCCTATGACGTGCTCGCCCATGTCGACGGAGACGGCATGCACGTCCAGCTGGCCCATGCCGAGCGGGCCGGCGAGGTCGTCGACGCGCTCCGCCGGATCCTGCCAGCCGCCGCCGCGGACGGTGCGGGCTTCAGCAGTTTCGAGATCGCGGCCTTCGACAACACGATCGAGGCGGTGCTGAGCAATGCGCGGGGCGGGAGCCTGCGCGGGCGTTGCCAGGTCTATGTCACGTTGCTCGACGCCATGTTCGACGATCGCGAGCAGTCGGTGCTGGCGCGCTACGCCTTCTCGCTGTTCTGGGAGCGGCTGCGGCTCTCGCTCGCCCTCGCGCCCGTTGAGCTGCGTGTCTGCGTGGCCGACGAACACCTGCGCGAGATCGGTCGCTGCTTCCACAGCTTCGCCGACGGCGCGCTGGACGAGACGACGGTCCTCTCGCTGATCGAGCCGCTGAACCGGCGCCTGCTGGCCGAGGCGGCCTGAGGTTCCGGCCGACGACCGTCACGATGCGTCGTGGAAGATCAGGCCGAGCGTCATGCGCTCGCCCTTGAGGAGCCGGCTCACGCCATGGCGCGGGCGCGTGCGGTAGACGCCGCGGCTGCCGCGGCGCGGCCGCTCGTTGACGGCAAAGGCCACGGCATGGCCGCGGCGGAGCGGCACCACCTCGGCCCGGCTCTGCATGCGCGGGCGCTGCTCGGTCAGGACGAACTGCCCGCCCTCGAAACCGGCCGTGTCCGAGAGCAGCACCACGACCTGGAGCGGGAAGACCAGCGGGCCGTAGAGATCCTGGTGCAGGCAGTTGTAGTCGCCCTCGCGGTAGCGGAGCAGCAGGGGCGTGGGCCGCCGCTGACCCTCCGCATGGCAGCGGGCGAGGAAGCCGGCATGGGTGTCGGGAAACTGCCGCCCACTGCCGAGCGCCGTCTCCCAGGCATTGGCCACACCCACCAGGCGGGCATAGAGCGTCGCGCGCGCCGCTGCGATCGCGTCCGGCACGGAGTCGGCGAAGTACTTGTACTCACCCGATCCGAAGCCGTGGCGGCGCATGTCGATCCGGGAGCGGAAGAGGGCGTCACGCTCATAGAGCCCGGCGATCCGGGCGCAGGTTTCCGCATCGAAGACCGGGCCCAGATCGGCATGGCCATGGGAATCGAGACAGGCGGCGACATCGTCCGCCGCGAGGGTGAGGGGCGCGTCCATCCTGTCCTCCGCTGCTGCATCCTGTGACCATGCTGCCCGCGGGCGGAGATCCGTCCCACCCGTTTCCTGCGCCCACCTTCCCCTCAACCAGTCCCCATCCGCCGGTCGGCCGCCGGCCCCTGGCGCGATACTGCAAGCGCGAAGACGCCTCCTGGCCCCCGCCCCTCCCACGTCAGGTTAGCAGCCAAAATGGAACATTATGTGAACATCATGGTTGCCGATTGCCATTCCCGGGTTCGTCGGCCGTTCACAAGCCGGGCCGTAAACTGACGCGGGTGGGAGCGGGAAGGGGATGATGAATGCTCCAGCCCGGCTTCTCGCCCCGCCTTGCGATGGTCTAGAGCATTTTCCAGCCAGACTGACTCAGTCTGGCGACAAGAAAATGCGGCAAACAAAACAACCTAGAGCGCGAGACCTGACGCAGTCAGGTCGGCAAGCGCTCTAGAGAGCGGACGAGGGCGGGCGGGGGCGGTATGACCGTGGGTGAGGAACGCGTGGCACTGGTCGTCGGCGCCGGTCCTGCGGGACTGATGGCCGCCGACATGCTGTCGGCGCGGGGCCACCGGGTCATCGTCGCCGAAGCGATGCCCTCGCCCGGGCGCAAGTTTCTCATGGCTGGCAAGTCGGGCCTCAACCTCACCAAGGACGAGCCTGCGGAGACGTTCCTCGCCGCCTATCGTGCGGCCCGGATGGCGCCCGGTCTCGCAGCCTTCGGACCTGTCGAGACGATGGACTGGGCGCGCGGCCTCGGCCAGGCGGTCTTTGCCGGATCGTCGGGCCGGGTCTTTCCCGTGGTCATGAAGGCCTCGCCGCTGCTCCGCGCCTGGCTGGCGCGCCTCGCCGCCCAGGGGGTGACGCTGCGGCGGCGCTGGCGCTGGAGCGGCTGGGAGGCGGCCGGGCGGGGCTGGCGCTTCGCGACGCCCGAGGGTGAGCGGGTACTGCGACCGGGCGTGGTGGTCATGGCGCTTGGGGGGGCGAGCTGGGCGCGCCTCGGCTCGGACGGTGCCTGGGCACCGGTGCTGGCGGGGGCGGGCGTGGCGCTGGCGCCGTTCCGGCCCGCCAACATGGGCTTCCGCGTCGGTTGGAGCGAACGCATGGCCCGGCATTTCGGCGCGCCGGTCAAGGCGCTGGCGCTGACGGCCGGCGGACGGCGGGTGCGCGGCGAAGTGGTTCTCTCGCGCCGCGGGATCGAGGGCGGGGGCATCTACGCCCTCTACCGCGAGATCCGCGACGGCGCGGCCCTGACGCTCGACCTCATTCCCGACATCGGGAGCGAGAGGGCCGCGGCCCGGCTCGCGCGGCGCCGGCCGGGCGCCAGCCTCGGCGAGCACCTGCGCCGCGCCCTCGGCCTCGACCCCGTGCGCCGGGCGCTGGCGATGGAGTTCGGCCAGCCGCTGCCTGCCGATCCCGCCACGCTCGCCACCCGGCTGAAGGCGCTGCCCGTGCCGCTCGCAGGCCCCCGGCCGATCGACGAGGCGATCTCGACGGCCGGCGGCATCGCCTGGGAGGGGCTGGACGAGCGGCTCATGATCCGCGCGCTGCCGGGCGTCTTCGCCGCGGGCGAGATGATCGACTGGGAGGCGCCGACGGGCGGCTACCTCATCACCGGCTGCCTGGCGACGGGGCGGCTCGCGGGCCTCGGCGCCGCCGACTGGCTGGATCAGCGGCCAGGCTAGCGCGCCGGCGCGAAGACGTAGAACTTGGAGATCAGGAAGAAGCAGCCCGTGTAGCTGACCATCGCGATCGGCTGGGCAAGCCAGGGCGAGACGCCGAGCGCCAGCACCGTGGTCAGCACGGCCAGGTTCACGCCGTAGCTGATGGCGAAGCAGACGAGAAAGCGCAGGACCGCGCCGGGCCGCGTCGGCCCCTTGAAGGTATAGAGCCGGTTCAGCGTGAAGGAGACGACGATGCCGACCGCGTAGCCGATCATGTTGGCCGGCACCGGCGCCACGCCGAACCACATCGCCAGGTAGATCGTGCCGAGGCCCGCGGCGGTGTTGACGATGCCGACCAGCCCGAAGCGGATCGCCTCCATGACGTCTTCGCGCGTCACCTGCATGGTGCCCCCCACTGCCCCCTGGCGTCGCCCCACACGACGCGGCGGACGATGCGCCGGATGCTGCGTTGCCGCAAGGGCCGGGAGCCGGTCAGTCGTAGGTGAGCGCCGTCGCCTTCCCGCCGAACACCCGGTAGGCGAAGATCGAGTAGCCGATGATCGTCGGCAGCACGAAGAGCGTGCCGACCAGGATGATCGCCAGGCTCTCGGGCGCCGAGGCGGCGTCCACGATCGTCAGCTGCTCGGGCACGATATAGGGGTAGAAGGAATAGGCGAGCCCCGCGAAGCCCAGTGAGAAGATCGCCGTGCCGCCGACGAAGGGGCCCCAGGACCAGCGGTCGTCCTCGAGCGGCAGTTCGCGGAGCAGGAGCCAGACCGCCGTGAACATGCCCGCCGTCATCAGCGGCAGCGGCGCCAGCAGGATGATCTCGGGGAAGGCGAACCACTTCTCGAAGATCCGGTCCGAGGCCAGCGGCGTGGCCAGCGACACCGCCACCATGCCCGCGGCCCCGATCATCAGCGCGCCCCGCGCCCATCCGACCGCCCGGCGCTGCAGCGCCCCGTCGGTCTTGTAGATCAGCCAGGACGCGCCGATGAACACATAGGCCGCGAGCAGGCAGAAGGCGGTCAGCACGCTGAAGGCGA
>JBCBPG010000223.1:0-6762 GCA_039820865.1 Pseudomonadota bacterium | reverse complement strand
CCGTCGGTGCCGTCAGCAGGTCGGCCAGGCCGGGGAACGGGGTCGCGGGGGAGGGTGTCCCCATCGCCGTCGCGGCGCCGTGGTCCCCGCCGCCGGCCAGGGTCTCGCCGCCGGGCAGGGTCTCTTCGCCGGGCAGGGTCACGTTGCCGGGCAGGGTCTCTTCGTCGGGCAGGGCCTCGCCGTCGCGGCGGGTGTGGCGGCGGGTGTGACCGCGGGGCGCGTCCTGATCGCCGGTACGGGCGCTCAGCCGCGCCTCGATGAGCGCGCGGGCCGCCGGATCGCCGTCGTCGGGGCGGTCGTCGCGCGCCAGGGCCGGCTGGGCCAGCAGGACGGCGAGAACGGCAAGGATCGCCGTTCGGGCGCCCCGGTCGGCGGAGCCCGCCAGAGCAGGCTGCCGGGCGGGGCCCGCCAGAACTGGCGGCCGGGCGGGGCCCGCCGGGGCAGGCGGCCGGGCGGGCGTCCCGTGGGGGCGGGCGACGGCAGGGCGCGCGGAGAGGTGGCGCGGCCCGTCGGCGGTCTCGGTCCTCGGCACTCGGCGCGTCCTGTCGTTGCCTGCTCGGCCGTCGTTCTCGGGGCGTGCCCGCGGGCCGTTGGCGCGCAGACTATCCGTCCTCGACGTGCAAAAGAAGCCCAAGTGCCAGCAGCACGGCCGAGGCAGGCGGCGCCCATGCCGCGACGGCCACAGGGATCGCCCCCGTCGCCCCCAGCGCCTGCGCGAGGTCGGACAGGAAGAAGTAGCCGAACCCCGTCGCCACGCAGCCGAGCGCCATGCCGCCGAGCCCGCCGAAGCGCGTGGGCCGCATCGAGAAGGCCGCCCCGATCATCACCATCGCCATGAAGATCACCGGCAGCGAGACGAGGCGGTGCCATTGCAGGCGATGCCGCTCGGTCGCCAGGCCGGAGCTCTCGAGGATCTCGATGAAGCCGGACAGGGCCCAGAAGCCGATGGTCTCGGGCGGCGCGAAGCTCTCGACGATCCGCTCGGGCGTGAGGTCGGTGGGGATGCGCATGACGTCGCGCGCCTCGGCCACGGTGGCATCGGCCGCGGTGGCATCGGCGGTGTCGGCCACGGTGGCATCGGCGGCGTCGCCCGCGCCGTCGGGCTGGGCGGGTTGGGACGGGCCGTCCCCGGCACCGGGCAGGTCGATGGCGGTGTCGCCGGCGGCCTCGGCGGCGGCGAGCATGGTGTCGAGGCGCCAGTGGCGCACGGCGTTGAGCCGCCACTGCCCGGTCTCGAGCACGGCATGGCGGGCCTCGATCCGGTCGGCCAGCCGGTCCTCGGCGTCGAAGCGGATGACGGTGACGGACCAGAGCCGGTCGACCGCGCGGCTCGCCCGCTCGGCGCGGATGACGGTCTGCGTGCCGGCCTCGCCCGCCGCGCCCTGGCGCAGCCACAGCCCGTCGGTCGAGACCGAGAGGGTCGAGGAGGAGCGGCCGAAGTAGCGCTCCTCAAGTGCCTCGAAACGTTCGGAGAACGAGGCGGCGACCGGGTTGTAGACGGTGCAGCCGACCACGCCGAGTGCCGCGGCGCCGAGGACGGCGGGGCCGATCATGCCCCAGGCCGAGACGCCCGAGGCGCGGGCGACGACCAGCTCGGACGAGCGGGCGAGGCGGGCGAAGCAGGCCATCGCGGCCAGCAGCACGGTGAAGGGCGCGGCGACCAGCGTGACCGAGGGCGCCTGCAGGAGCGCCATGGCCAGGAGATCGGCAAAGCCCGCCCGGCCATCGGCATTGTCGCTGAGCCGCTCGACCAGCCCGACGATGACGACCAGCAGCAGGACGGCGAGAAAGGCGAGCACGGCCGTCGTCAGGAACCGCCGCGCGATATAGCTGCCGAGGGTCCAGGTCATGCCGCGTGGCCGCCGCCGGAGAGGCCGGGCTCGCGCCGTCCGGGGGCCGGCACGCCGCGCCCGCCACGGCCGCCGCCGCCGCCGAACCAGCCGCCGGGCGCCATGCCGCGCGCCGAGAGGAGCGCGCAGGCGAGCAGGATGCCAAGGACCGGGGGCACGTACATAAGTGGCCAGAGCGCCGCGGTGCCGGCCGTGGCGCCCTTGGCCGCGAGGCCGAGCATGCGCAGCACCACGCCCGCGCCGACGGCCACCAGGATGCGGCCCATGGTGCCGTGGCGCCGGAACCCCGCGACCACGATCACGGCCACGGCGACGAAGGGCAGGGCGATGGCGTAGAGGGGGGCCGAGAGCGCCTCGTGCGCCTCGGCACGGAACTCGCCGAGGGGACGGCGGCGCGTCTCGGCCTCGGCCGCGTCGATGGCCAGGAGCTCGGTGACGAAGAGCTCGCTCGGCTTGCGCAGGCGATCGCCCTGGCCCTCGCCGAACTCGGACAGGTCGTAGCCGAACTGGGTGAAGCGCAGGATCGAGAGCGCCTCGGGCTGGGCCTCGTCGAGGATCTGGGCAACGCCGTCGAACATCACGAGCCGGGTGGCCCCCTGGTCGGACAGCAGGACGGCGCGCTCGGCGGTGTAGGTGGCGATCTGGCCGGGCTGGCGCGCGTCGTGGATGAAGACGCCGTCCAGCGTGCCCTCGGCCCCGATGCGGCGCACGAAGACGGTCACGCCGCGCGAGGGGGTCATGAAGGCGCCCTCGCGCAGGAACGCCGCCGCGACATCGCCGCGCACCTCGCTGATGCGGTCGCGCATCTCGCGCTGGGCGTTCGGCACGACGTAGAGGGTGACCGCCAGCAGCACGGCCGTGATGGTCAGCGCGAACATGGCCACCGGGCGCAGCAGCGCCAGTCCCGAGCGGCCGGCGGCGAACATCACCGCCACCTCGCTGTCGCCGTAGAGCCGGTTGATCGCGTAGAGCGTGCCCGCGAAGGCCGCGACCGGCAGGACGACGGTCATGACGCGCGGCAGCAGCAGGATGGTGAACTCGAGAAAGACGAGCGCGGACTGGCCGTTGTTGACCACCGTCTCGATGATCCGGAGCGACTGGCTGAGCCAGATGATGCCGGTGAAGACCAGCACGAAGAAGGCGAAGGGCCCCAGCAGCTGGCGATAGACGTAGCGATCCAGGCGGCTCACGGGCGCTCCCCTCTCTGCGAGGCTGATGTACGGTGCCGACGGGGCCGAGGCAACGTGGCCCGGCCAGCGGTGAGCCGGCGGTGAGGGCCGCGGGTGCCCCCGCTTGTCCGCGCTGGCGCGCGGCCGGCGCATCGCCCACCCGCTGCCCCGACGCCCGTGGCCGGCGATGGGCACCCTGTGCCGGAGTGGGGTGGGGCGTGGCGGGGTGGGCGTGCGGGGGATTGGGGCGCACTGGTCTTGGGCGGACGGGCGGGCTAGATGCGGGGGGCCCGCCAGAGGAGGATCCCCATGACACCGCTGCCGCATATCGTCTTCGATGCCGAGGACGGCGCAGATCTCGCCCAAGCCGAGGGAACGCTTGTGGTTTTCGCCGCGCCGGACGGGACGCTGATGCCGGCGGCGGCGGCGGTCGATGCCGCGCTGGGCGGCGCGCTGGCGCGCGCGGTCGGCGACAAGGCGTTCAAGGGCAAGGCCGGCGTCGTCGACCAGTTCGGCTGGCCCGCGGGCCATGCCGCGCGGCGGGTGGTGCTGGCCTGCATGGGCAAGGGCCCTGATGGGGGCGAGGACGACGCGGCGCCCGATGCCGCGGCCGCCCGGCGCGCCGGCGGCGCGGTGGCCAAGGCGCTGGCCAAGGGGCCGGCGACGCTGGCGCTGGGCGGGCTGGGCGACGCCGACGCCGTGGCGGCGCTGGTGCTGACCGTCTCGCTCCGCCTCTACGAGTTCCGGGAGTACAAGAAGCTCGACGAGGAGGAGGGCGCGCCCGCCCCCCGCCAGATCCGCGTCCTCTCAGATGCGCCCGAGGCGCTGGCCCGCGGCAGCCGGGCGATGATGGCGCTGGCCGAGGGCATCTACTTCACCCGCGACCTGGTGAACGAGCCGGCTAACCGTTTGACGACAGACGAGTTTGCGGCCCGGCTGGCGGCGATGCAGGAGATCGGCCTCGATGTCGAGATCCTGGGCGAGGCCGAGCTCGAGAAGCTGGGGATGCGGGCCCTGCTGGGCGTGGGCCAGGGCTCGGCCTCGGAGACCAAGGTGGTCACCATGCGCTGGCAGGGGGGCGGCGACGAGGCGCCCTTCGCGCTGGTCGGCAAGGGTGTCGTCTTCGACACCGGCGGCATCTCGCTGAAGCCCGCCACCGGCATGGAGGACATGACGATGGACATGGGCGGCGCCGGCACCGTCGCGGGCGTCATGCGCACGCTGGCGCTGCGCAAGGCGCGCGCCAACGTGATCGGCGTCGTCGGCCTGGTCGAGAACATGCCCGACGGTCTGGCGCAGCGCCCGGGCGACATCGTGAAGTCGATGAAGGGCGACACGATCGAGATCATCAACACCGATGCCGAGGGGCGTCTCCTGCTGGCCGACGTGCTGTGGTACGTGCAGGAGACCTTCCAACCCACGGGGATCATTGATCTTGCGACGCTGACGGGTGCGGTGATCATCGCGCTTGGCAACCACCGGGCGGGCTTTTACGCGACCGATGACGGCCTGGCGGGCGCGCTGGAGGCGGCCTGCGAGGCGACGGGCGACGATGCCTGGCGGATGCCGCTCGGCAAGCCCTATGCCGAGCAGCTGAAGAGCCAGAAGGCCGACCTCAAGAACACCGGCGGCCGGCAGGCGGGCTCGGTCACGGCGGCGGAGTTCCTGCACGCCTTCGTCAAGGACGAGGTGCCGTGGATCCATATCGACATCGCCGGCACGGCCACGACGTCGAGCGGCACGGACACGGCGCCCAAGGGCGCCACGGGCTGGGGCGTCGCGGCGCTGGACCGGCTGGTCGCCGACCGGTTCGAACCGACCGACTGAGGGCCGGCGGCTGGCGGCAGGGGGGTGTGGGCGGCGGGCATTCCGGTCCGGAGAGGGCGCGGACTTTCCGCTGCCTGACCGCCCGGCTTTCGGGCCGTGAAGGCGCGGGCGACTGGCGGAGTGTTTTCCCCAGACCCGCCAGCGGGTTGCGCGCCGTTTCCGCCATGACGGATATCAATCGGGTTTTCCCGATAAGCGTTTTTCGGGCGTTCTGGCGCGGTTTTGCGGCTGGCCGCGGCGTGGGGGCTGACCCGGGCGGCGGCGGCGTGGCAGGGTGGCGGTGATGAGCGAGGTTGCCTTTTATCACCTGACCGAGACGCCGCTGGAGGCGGTGCTGCCGGTGATGCTGGAGCGCACGCTCGCGCGCGGCGCCTGGGCCGAGGTGCGGGGGCCGGACCCGCGACGGCTGGCCGACCTGGACCAGCGGCTCTGGCGGTTCCGCGACGAGAGCTTCCTGCCCCATGGCCTCGCCTCCGACCCCCATGCCGGGCGCCAGCCCATCCTGCTGACCGCCGCGCCCGCCGCCGATGCCGGGCGCCGGGCGTTCCTGTTCCTCCTCGACCGCGCCCCCTTCGACCCGGCCGAGGCGCCTGGCCGCGACCGCGTCGCCCTGGTCTTTGACGGCCATGACGAGGCGGCGGTCGGCGAGGCCCGCGCCGCCTGGCGCACCGCCACCGGCGCCGGCCTCGCGGCGGTCTACTGGGCCCAGGACGGAGGTAGGTGGGTTAGGCGTTCTAGAACCAACTAGCTCCAGAAATAACCTTCTTCAGGGCCGTATGGCTTGAAGTAAGGGGCGCCATCATCCAATATTAAAGTGGACATTGCAAAGAATGGCCAGCCACCATCATTTCCCTTCGACCAGCTATAGCGGGCCGTTGTTTTATTAGACTGGTACTGAAAAGAAACACTTGGATCGGCGAAGTTAAATCGAAATTCGCCAGGTAGTGGTGCTTCGAATTCGACAAGCTGGTTCTTTTCCGTTGAATAAGCCCAGAAGACCCTCTTTGATTTCCAAACATGCGAGATGAGACGAAAGTCCTTTTCCCATTTATTGTTGTTTTGACACTGCGATGCAACTTTCTGCTCATCGTTCAGCATGAGGACAGTGTCGTAGACTTCGATATAGTAGCAGCCTGAGTTGAGGAATCTTATAGTGCCAATTGGTTGATCATTCGCGCCACCAGAAAAGCCTATCTGTATTCCTCTGGTGGAGTAAACTCGTTGGTCGGTGCTGACAGAAGATTCTTTGACTTCGAAAGACACGCCGATCTCTGCAAGCGATGAGACCTTAAACCACTGACTTTTCTTGTACTTTACTATATCGCCAACCGAGATTTGACGCTCGAAGTCAAAATTTATCACCCTTCCGTGATCTTGAAGGCATTCTCTAGTGATCCGCTTCTGAAGGCGACCAGCAATCATAATTTAAACCTCAGCACTCAGGACATCGATTCTGAGCAGATTCTCTCGCTTTGGTCAATCAGTCCATTGGATAGGTGTTCGATGGAGTTTTCACGTGGCTGTCCCAGCGGGCGGGTAACTCTGGTGGAGATACACTTCAGCCGGTGGCGGCTTCGAGGCGTTCGCCGGCGGCGAGCCAGGCGGTCTCGGCGGCCTCCTGGGCGGCGAGGAGATCGGCGCGTTTCTCGTTGAGGGCGGCGATGCGGTCGGCGGGGCCGTCGTAGAGGGTGGGATCGGCGAGTTTCTCGTCCACGCGGGCGAGGAGGTCGGCGATCTTCTCGAGGCGGGCCTCGGCGTCGCGGAGCTGGGCGCGGAGCGGCGCGATGGCGGCGCGCGTGGCGGCGCGGTCGCGGCGCTCGGTGGTCGCGCCGGCGGGGGTGGCGCGGCCGTTGGGAGCGCGGCCGCCCGGGACGCCGCCGCTGGGGGCACTGCCGCCCGGGACGCTGCCGCTGGGG
>JBCBPG010000222.1:0-6776 GCA_039820865.1 Pseudomonadota bacterium | reverse complement strand
TCGCCTTCAAGGAGCTCAAGGGACGGCTCCGCGCCAACGCGGCGGCCACGCGCGCCGCACCTGCCCGCAAGGGGCGCGCGACGTGACCGGGCAGGCGCGCATCGGGCGGGCGCGCATCGGGCGGGCGCGCATCAGGCGCATCGCCGGGGCGGCGCTCCTCCTCGCGCTCGGCGCCTGCACCGCGATCGAGCGGGCGGCCCTGCCGGCACCGGTGCTGACCGACCCGGGATGGGCGTCCTACAGCCCCGGCTCGCCCCGACGGGTGGACCACGCCGCCTGGGACCGCTTCCTCGCCACCTATCGCCGTCTCGGCAGCGACGGGATCGCCCGGATCGACTATGGCGCCGTGACGCCGCAGGACCACGCGGCGCTCAAGGCCTATGTCGCGGCCCTCGGCGCCGAGGACGTGGCCGCCCTCGACCGGCCGGCGCAGCTGGCGTTCTGGATCAATCTCTACAACGCCGTGACCGTCGACCTCGTGCTCGACGCCTATCCGGTCGACAGCATCCGGACCGTCGGCGCCGGCCTCCTGCCGACCCGCCCCTGGGATGCGCCCGTCGTGACGGTCGGCGACAAGCCGCTCAGCCTCAACGATATCGAGCACGCCATCGTGCGCCCGATCTGGCAGGACGCGCGGGTCCACTACGCCTTCAACTGCGCCGCTGCCGGCTGCCCCAACCTCGGCGAAACCGCCTATCGCGGCGCGACGGTCGAGGCGCTGCTCGACCGCAATGCCCGGGCCTATGTCAACGATCCCCGCGGCTTGCGTGACGAGGACGGCCGGCTCGTCGCCTCCCGGATCTATGCCTGGTTCCGCGAGGACTTCGGCGGCTCGGACGCGGGCGTGCTCGCCCATGCGCGCCGCTACGCCGAACCGCCCCTGGCCGCGCGGCTGAGGGGTGCGACGCGCATCGACCGCTTCGCCTATGACTGGACGCTGAACGACACCGCGAACGGCCCCGTCGCCGTCCGCTGACGCCCGGCGCGACCGTTCTGCCGAGACGGGCAGCCGCCTGTACGGGCACAGCCACAGAAACCGCCGCGGCGGCGACTGCCGGCCAATTTCAGCGGAGCGCAAGTCTTGTCGGTCTGACCCTGCCGTAGATGGACAGTCTTGGCGCGGTTCTTCGGCTTTGCCGAATAGATCTTGACAGAATGACGCACGCGCAACATACGTCGCCTCCTTCCCCTTTTCCGTTCGGTCGCGTGTTGCGTTGTCTGTCGTCCTGTCGGGCCCACCCAGGTGCCCGGGATGAGGTGCCAATGAAACTCTCCCTTCGCATGACCCTGGCGCTGTATCTGGCGGGGCTGCAGGCGATCGCCTTCTCCATCGTCATCACGCTGACCTATCTCAGCTCCGAGCGGGCGATGCTCGACCACGCCCGCAGCCTGCTGAGCGATGTCGCGACGAACACGATCGAGCATTCGAGGGGCTTCCTGAAACCGGCCGAGGGTGCCGCGGAGCTGGCGACCCGGCTGGCCGAGCACGAGATCGTGGCCAGCGACGACCGCGTCCTGCTCGAGAAGCTGCTCTACCAGCAGCTCAAGACCGCACCGCAGTTCGCCGGCATCTTCTACGGCGACGAGGCGGGCAACTTCGTCTACGTCATGCATGCCGGCGAAGGATCGCCAGGGCCCTTCCGCTCCAAGATCATCACGCGCTCGGAGGGCGCGCGCGCGACCCAGCTTATCTGGCGCGACGACGACTTCATCGCGACCGAGCGGCGCGACGATCCGGCCGACACCTACGATCCGCGGTCGCGGCCGTGGTACGAACTGGCACGCGGGGCCAGCGGCAGCATCTGGACCGATCCCTACATCTTCTTCTCGTCGCAGGAGCCGGGCATCACCGTCTCGTCGCCGGTCACGGGGGCGGACGGCACGCTCCGCGGCGTGATCGGCGTGGACATCGAGATCGGTGCGATCTCGGACTTCCTCGGCCGGCTCAGGATCGGCGAGAACGGGCGCGCGCTCGTGCTCAACCACAACGGCGACGTGGTCGCGCATCCCGACCGGAGCATCATCAAGTCGGCCCGCCCGGACGGCGGCGGCGGCCTGCGCTTCGCCGGGATCGAGGAGATCGACGACCCGGTGGCCCGCGCGGCCTTTGCCGCCCTTGCGTCCCAGGGCACCCCCTCGCTGACGGGCGAGATGAGTTCGTCGTTCGACTATGGCGGGGCGAAATACGTGTCGACCCTGGTGCCGATGGAGGGCGTGCCGCGCTGGACCATCGGCGTCTACGCGCCCGAGGACGACTTCATCGGCGCGATCAAGGCGAACCGGAACCAGCACATCGTGATCGCGATCGCCGTGGCGCTGGCGACCGCGGTGATCGGCTGGCTGCTGGCCCACGTGATCCACCGGCCGGTCGCCGTGCTCGCCGCGCGGGCCAACCATATCTCGCGCGGCCGCATCGATCCGCCCTCGCCGCTGCCCTCCAGCTTTGCCGAACTGGACCGCGCCGGACGGGCCTTCAACCGGATGAGCACGTCGCTGACGCGCTACAAGGAAGAGAACGACGACCTGACGGCCAAGCTGCGCCACGCCTCGCGAACCCTCGAGATCAAGGTGGATGAGCGCACGGCCGAGCTGGCCGCCGTCAACGACAAGCTCCACGACGAGATCGCCGTGCGCGCGCTCGCCGAGAAGCAGGCGGAGGACGAGGTCGCCCGCCACCGCGCAACGACCGAGAAGCTGGAGGCGGCGGTGCAGAACGCGACGGTCGCCAACGCCGCCAAGTCGCGCTTCCTGTCCTCGATGAGCCACGAGCTGCGCAGCCCGCTGAACGCGATCATCGGCTTCTCGCAGATGGCGATCGACCGCGACGCGACGCTGGAGCGAGAGGCCCGGCTCTCCTACCTGAGCCACATCCGCTCGAGCGGCGACCAGCTCCTGGCGCTTGTGAACGACGTGCTGGATCTCGAGAGCATCGAGTCCGGCCACACGCTCCTCAGCATCCAGGCGGTCGATCCGCGGACCTGCATCGACGCCGTCATCGCCGAGCAGGCGGTGCCCGCGGCCGACAAGAGGATCACGCTCCTCGACCGGACGGACGAGGGGGGCCTGCCGACGCTGAGCACCGATACCGTCCGGATGCGCCAGATCCTCTGCAATCTCCTGTCCAACGCGGTGAAGTACACCGACGAGGGCGGCGAGATCCGGATCGATGCGGCGCGGCGGGGCGCGTTCCTCAGGCTCACGGTCTCCGACAACGGCCCCGGCATCGACAAGGCGCTGCACCACCGCGTGTTCGAGCCCTTCGACCGCCTCGGTGCCGAGAGCTCCAGCATCGAGGGGACCGGCGTGGGCCTCGCGCTCTCGCGCCAGCTCGCCGAGAGCCTCGGCGGGCGGATCGGCTTCGACAGCGAGCTCGGGCGCGGTAGCGATTTCTGGGTCGAGTTGCCGATGCGCCTGGTCCGCGGCGGCGCGCAGGGCAGGGGGGCGCGCACGCCGGGCGAGGCCTCCTCCGCCTTCAGCGACAGCAAGCGGATCCTCTACGTCGACGACAACGCCCTCAACGTGATGCTGATCGCCGAGTTGCTGAGCGTGCGCAAGGACATAGCCCTGTCCACCGCCTCGACCGGCACCACCGGGCTCGGCCTCGCCGCGGCCGAGACGTTCGATCTCATGCTGATCGACATCAACCTGCCGGACATGACGGGCTTCGAGCTGCTCAAGCGGCTGCGCAAGCTCCAGCCGCATGCCATTGCGCTGGCGCTCTCTGCGGATGCGATGCCGGACCAGATCGAGCAGGGCATCAAGGCCGGCTTCGACGGCTACGTCACCAAGCCGATCGACATCTCGGGCCTGGAACGGGAACTCTCGGCCCGCCTGGCGAACGTCTCCTGAGCGTGCGGCCCGCGCGCTGACGGCATGGATCACCGTGTGCGCCCGTCAGCCGGTGCTTGTGCCGGCTGCTGAACCGTTTATCGCCGTTACGGGGAACACGGCTCTCGGGTGACGGCGCGATGATCGACTTCTACTCGGATACCAAGACGCGCCCCTCCGGCGCGATGCGCGCGGCGATGCTCGAGGCGCCGGTCGGCGACGAGCAGAAGGGCGAGGATCCCACCACCGCCGCGCTGGAGGAACGCGTCGCGGCCCTCCTCGGCAAGGAGGCGGGGCTCTTCCTGCCCTCCGGCACCATGTGCAACGAGATCGCCCTCAGGGTCTGGCTGCGGCCGGGCGAGGCTCTCATCGGCGAACGCGCCTGCCACATCATCTCCTCCGAGGGGGGCGGGCCGGCGGCGCTGGCCGGCGCCATGGTGCACCCGATCGATACCGAGGACGGCATCTTCGACGCCGCGAGCGCGCGGGCAGCGATCAACCCGCCGAGCCGCTACATGCCGCAGAGCCGGCTGATCTGCGTCGAGCAGACCTTCAACCTCAAGGGCGGCACCGTCTGGCCCGTCGCCACGCTCGATGCCGTGGCGGCCGTCGCCCGGGATGCCGGGCTGGCGACGCATATGGACGGCGCACGGCTGCCGAACGCCGTGATCGCCTCGGGGATCGAGGCGGCGCGCCATGCGGCGGGTTACGACAGCGTCTGGATCGACTTCACCAAGGGGCTGGGCGCGCCGGTCGGCGCCGCGCTCGCGGGCACGCGCGCCTTCATCGACGAGGCCTGGCGGTTCAAGCAGCAGATGGGCGGGGCGATGCGCCAGTCGGGCGTCCTCGCCGCCATGTGCCTCTACGCGCTCGACCACAATATCGAACGGCTGGCCGAGGATCACGGCCTCGCCGCGGAGATCGCGCGTCGGGTCGCGGGGCTGCCCCATATCGCCACCGTGACGTCGCCGCAGACGAACATCGTGTTCCTCGAGATCGCCGAGGATGGACCCACCGCGGACACCGTCGTCGCTGCCTGCCGCGCGCGCGGCGTGCAGATCGGCGCCTTCGGCACGCGGCGGATCCGCCTGGTCACGCATCTCGACGTGGGACCGGCCGACGTGGACCCGCTCTGCCAGGCGCTGGCCGCCGGCCTGACGGGAGCCTGACCGGCCCCGCGTGGACGCGCCGTCGTGTCGCGGCACTCTCTCCCGAAGCTGGTGTCGGCCGCCCGGCCCCGGGTAACGCCGGGTTGGGACAGGCGAGGCGAATTCTTGTCTTCCGGACGTCTGCTGGGATAAGTGAGCTACGATTCATTCGGATGTATCACTGACATGTCTCAGCAGACTTGGACCGCGATCCGCGATGCACTCGCCGAGGACATCGCGAACGGGACGCTTGAGCCGGGCGATCGCCTGGCGACCGAGCCCCAGTTGGCCGAGCGTTTCCGCGCGGGTCGCCATTCGGTCCGGCGGGCGGTCGAGGCGCTGGCGAAGGAGGGCAAGCTGAGCGTCGAACAGGGGCGGGGCACCTTCGTCGAGGCGGCGCCGCTTCTCACCTACGCCATCGGCAAGCGCACGCGGCTGCGCAGGAACCTCCTGCCCCAGGGCGTCGAGGTGGGGGGCGAGCTGCTCGAGGCGTCCCTGATCCCGGCCGAGGGTCGCGTGCGCGAGGCGCTGAGGCTGGAGCAGGGCGCCGGCGTGATCCAGAGCCGCCGGCTGACGCTTGCCGACGACGTGCCGATCGCCTTCGGCGTGATCTACCACGACGCCGCCCGCTTCGCCGACATCGTCGAGCGGCGCGAGCGCCTCGTCTCGCTGACCGAGGTCTATCGCTCCTACGGGATCGAGGACTACCTCCGCGGCGAGACGACGCTGCATGCGCGTCCGGCCAAGGCCGAGGAGGCGAAGACCCTGCGCCAGCATCCCGACATGCCGGTCATCGTCGTGCGCTCGATCGATACCGAGCTCGATGGCACGCCGCTCGCCTTCGCCCAGGTGATCTGGTCGGCGGCGCGGGTGATGTTCACCATGGGCCGGGACGATGACTGACACCCGGCTCGACACCCTCGCCCGGGCGGATGCCGGGCGGCTGAAGGCCGCGGCCGAGGCACTGCTGCCGGGTCTCGGCGAGATCGAGGTGATCCGCAGCCGCACCGGCCTCGTCATGCTGCCGATGCGCGACACGGTCGAGGGCACGGCCTTCCATCTCGGCGAGGTGCTGGTCAGCGAGGCGCATGTGCGCAGCGGCGCGGTCGAGGGCTATGGCATGCGCCGCGGCCACGACCTCGAGGCGGCCATGGCCATGGCGCTCCTGGACCTCGCCCTCACGACGGGGCGCGGCGGCGCGGCGGCGGCGGCCTTCTGCGCGGCCGAGGCCGAGACGCTGGCCGAGGCCGACCGCGAGACACTCCGCCGGGTCGAGGCGACCCGCGTCGACATGGAAACCTTCTGATGGCGCCGGTGTCCGTGCCCATGTCAGCGCCCGTGTCCGCGCCCAAGTCAGTGCCCGTGCCCTCGCCCGAGGAACGCTGCGCCAATGCCGTCTACGATGCCATGCTGTGGGCGCTAAGCCGGCCGGGGCTGGTGCGGACCCTGCCGGAGGCGGGCGCGGCGCAGATCGTCGAGGCGCTGATCGACCGCGAGTGCCGGGTCCACGCCGCCGATCCGGCGCTGGTCCCCGCGATCCGGCGCAGCGGCGCCCAGGTGACGGCGCTCGGCGCCGCCGACCACGTCTTCCTCGGCACCCTCGCCGATCCGGCGGCCCTGCACGGGATCGCCCGGGGGTCGGACCTCTATCCCGACGAGGGCGCGACGGTCGTCGTCACGGCCGATCTCGCCCACGGCCCGCGCCTCGGCCTCTCGGGCCCCGGCATCGACGGCGCGCTCGAGGTGGTCGTGGGCGGCCTGCCCGACGGCTTCTGGCAGCAGCGCGCCCGCCTGATCCGC
>JBCBPG010000221.1:0-6779 GCA_039820865.1 Pseudomonadota bacterium | reverse complement strand
CGCCCGCCTGGCGGCGGCTGAGCGAGAACCGCGGCCCGCTCGATGACGGCGCTCCGCTGATCCCGGACGACGACGACCTGTTCGCCCCCGCAGCCCCCGATCCCTTCGCGCCCGGCCGCGCCGCGACGGCCGATCACGTGCCCGGCCTCGAGAGCCCCTACAGCCCGCCACCCGTTACCCAGGCCGCCCCCGTTCCGGAGCCTGCGCCCGCGAGCCCGGCCGCTGCGCGCGCCGGCGGCGGCGGGATGATCCCCGACGACTGGGACGACGACCTGCTCGGCCCGGCCGCCACCCCCGCCCCTGCGCCCGCCGCCGACGACCCCTTCGCCGAACCGGCGCCTGCCCCGCGCGCGGCGCCCGCGCCCCGACCGCCGCAGGCAACGCCGGAGGCCCCCGCCGCCCCCGCCGCCCCTGCCCCGACCCCGACCCCTGCCCCTGTCTCGGCCGCGCCGACACCCCGGGCCCCGCCCGCCCCCGCATCGGCGCCGGGCGCCGGCGCGGATGCGGCGGCGCGGGCCTTCCTGTCGGGCGCGGGCATCGACATCGCCGATCTCGACCGGGGCGAGGCGATCGAGCTGATGGCGCGCATGGGCGCGGTCTACCGCATCATGGTCCGTGGGCTCCGCGAAATCCTGATGACCCGCGCCTCGATCAAGGGCGAGTTCCGGATGAACCAGACGATGATCGGCGCCGGCGGCAACAACGCGCTCAAGTTCTCGATCACCCCCGAACAGGCGGTCGAGGCGATGATCCGTCCGCCCTCGCGCGGCTACCTGGCGCCCGAGGAGGCGGCGGCCGAGGCGATGGGCGACATCCGCGCCCACGAGGTCGCGATGGTCACCGGCATGGAGGCCGCCCTCAAGCACCTGCTGGCCGAGCTCGACCCCGAGAAGCTCTCGGCCCGGATCGAGGGGGGCAGCGCGCTCGGCGGTCTCCTCGGCGGTCGCAAGGCCAAGCTCTGGGAGGCCTACGAGAGCGAATATGCAAGGATCGCCCAGGACGTGGAGGAGGATTTCCAGGCCGCCTTCGGCCGCGAATTCGCCCGCGCCTACGAAGAACAGCTGAAGAAGCTCTAGGGAGACGACCATGCCCGCCAAGCCGAACCCCGGCAAGCCGACCCCCGACCGCCGGATTGCCGGCAGCCCGAAGGCCCGCCCGGCCGCCGATCCGCACCGCCGCCACCGTGCACTCGACCGCCTGTCGCCCCGCGCGCTGACAGGCGCGATCGCGCTCGGCATCGCGGGGATGGCGGTCCTCGTCGGCTGCACGCCCGAACCGGTTCCGCCCACCGACGTCGCCCTCAACATCGAGGGGACGGCCAGCATGAACGGTGGCGCGCCCGCCCAGGCCAAGGTCTACTACCTGACCTCGACGGCGAACTTCGAGGCGGGCGATTTCTTCGCGCTCTTCAACGATCCGCGCGGGACGCTGGGCACGGATGTCCTGCAGGTCGACGAATACCTGCTGAGCCCCGGCGCCAGCGTACAGGACACCAAGGTCTTCAGCCCCGCCCTGGCGCCGACGGCCATCGGCGTGGTCGCGGGCTTTCGCGACATCGACCAGCCGGGCTGGCGCACCACCGCGCCGCTGACGCCGAACGGCCCCAACGCGGTCACGGTGGTGCTGGACGGCTCGACCGTCTCGGTCGCGCAGTAAACGAACGGGGCGCGAGAGGCCCCAGAACGGAGACGGCGACGTGTCTTGGCAGAGCAAGGTGATGTGGAGCGAGGGGCTGTTCCTGCAGCCGCATCACTTCCAGCAGCAGGACCGCTACACCGAGACCATGGTGGCGGGGCTGGCCGGGGGGCTGGTGCCCTATGGCTGGGGCGTCTCGCGGCTGGCGCTTGACGAGGAGCTGCTCAAGCTCGGCAAGCTCGCCGTCACCGACCTCGCCGGCATCACGCCCGATGGCGCGCCCTTCCGCGCCCCCGCCTCGGACGCCCTGCCCGAGGCGCTGGATGTACCGGACGGCATCGCCAACTCGACCGTCCTGCTGTCGCTGCCGATCCGCCGCCCCGGCGCGCTGGAGATCGACGCCAGCGGCTCGGGAGAGAGCGCGGCGCGCTTCACCGCGTCCGAGGTCGAGATCACCGACACCATGGGCAGCGACCGCCGCCCCGTGACGCTGGCCGTGGGGCGGATGCAGCTGGCCCTGGCGCTCGACGTCGACGACCTGGCCGACCGGCTGACGATCCCGATCGCGCGGATCATCGAGAAGCAGCCCGACGGCGCCGTGGTGATCGACAAGGCGTTCCTGCCGAGCTGCCTCGACCTGCGCGCCTCGCCCACGCTGCATGGCTTCGTGAACGAACTGGTGGGCATCCTGACCGCCCGGCTCGACGCGCTGGCCGGCCGGCTCAGCGAAGGGGGCGCCAAGGCGGGGGCCGAGATCACCGACTTCCTGCTGCTGATGACCGTCAACCGCGCGCTCCCGCGGCTCCGCCACCTCCACGGGATCGAGACGGTGCACCCCGTGGCGCTCTACCAGGACCTCGTGGGGCTCGCGGGCGAGCTGGCGACCTATGTCGCGCCCGAGAAGCGGCCGCCGGAGTTTCCGCCCTATCGCCACGACGACCTGACCGCGACCTTCCAGCCGGTCATGCGGGTGCTGCGCCAGTACCTCTCGGCCGAGATCGGGCGGCGCGCGACGCTGATCGCGCTCGAACCGCGGAAGTACGGCATCTCGACGGGCATCGTGCCGGACCGCCGGCTGGTCTCGACCGCCACCTTCGTGCTGGCGGCCAAGGCGGATGTCGAGGCCGAGAACATGCGCCGCCACTTTCCGGGCCAGGTCAAGATCGGGCCGGTCGAGCAGATCCGCCAGCTCGTGAACTCGGCCCTGCCCGGGATCGGGCTGCGCGCGCTGCCGGTCGCACCGCGGCAGATCCCCTTCCACACGGGCGTGGTATACTTCGAGCTCGACCGCGCCAGCCCCTACTGGCAGCAGCTCTCGTCCACGGGCGGCATCGCGGTTCATGTGGCGGGCGACTTCCCGGGGCTCGCGATGGAGCTCTGGGCGATCCCGGAAGGCTGAGGGGCAGCGGAGTAGCGCGAGATGACCAGCGACGACCCGTTCGCCGAGCCGAGCGACACCGACAAGACGGTGATCCGCCCCAACCCGGGCGGGCGCCGCGGACTGATGGGCGGCGGCGCCGCGCCCGCCGCCCCGGCCCCCGGCCCCGGCGATGGCCTTGCGCCCCCGATACCGGCGGCCGTGCCCGGCCATGCCGCCCCCGCCCCCGGCCCGGCGCTGGTACCGGGTGCCGATCCGGGCGGCGCGCTGCCGCCCTCGGCGCAGACCGGGCTCAACCCGCTCAACGCCGCCGCCTCGACGCTGTTTGCGCTGATCGGGCGGATCCGCAACCGCGCCCAGCACCCCAATCCCGGCGCGCTGCGCGAAAGCGTGGTGGGCGAGATCCGCGCCTTCGAGGCCCGCGCGCTGCAGGCCGGCGTCGCCGCGCAGACGGTCAAGATCGCGCGCTATGCGATCTCGGCCACCATCGACGACGTGGTGCTGAACACGCCCTGGGGCGGCCAGTCGGTCTGGGCGCAGCAGTCGATGGTCGCCACCTTCCACCGCGAGACGCTGGGCGGCGAGCGCTTCTTCGACCTTCTTGCCCGCCTCGAGCAGGAACCGGGGCGCAACCGCACCCTGCTGGAATTCCTCTACATGTGCCTCAGCCTCGGCTTCGAGGGGCGGCTGAGGGTCGAGAACCGCGGGTCCGAGAAGCTGACGTCGATCCGCCAGGCGCTCTCGCGCCTCATCCGCACCCAGCGTGGCCCGCTGGAGCACGACCTCTCGCCGCGCTGGGCGGGGCTGGCGCTGGCGCACCGCCCGCTCTCGGCCTGGGCGCCGGTGTGGCTGGTCACCGGCATCACGGCGGGCGTCCTCTGCCTCGCCTTCTTCGGCTTCTCCTACGCCCTGTCCGGCGATACCGAGAACCTGCGCGGCCAGCTGAGCGGCGTCGCGGGCTCGGGCCCGATCGAGCTGGCCCGTGCCGCGCCGCCCCCGATCCTGCCCGTGGTCCAGCCTCCGCCCGAGGAGGACAAGGTCGCCATCGTCTCGGGCTTCCTCGAGCCCGAGATCGCCGAGGGGCTGGTCAACGTCTTCCAGAACGGCAACGCCATCACCATCCGGATCGCGGGCGCGGGCATGTTCGCCTCGGCCTCGGACCAGCTGCAGGCGCGCTATGATCCCATCGTCGACCGCGTGGCCGCCGCGCTGGACGAGGAAATCGGCCCGATCATCGTCGCGGGCCACTCGGACAACATCCCGATCCGCACCGCCCGCTTCCCCTCCAACACCGCGCTCTCGCTCGCGCGGGCCGAAAGCGTGATGGACCGCATGGCCTACGCGCTCGACGACCCCACCCGCCTCTCGGCCGAAGGCCGCGCCGAGAAGGAGCCCATCGCCCCCAACGCCACCCCGGAAGGCCGCGCCAAGAACCGGCGCATCGAGGTCGTCTGGATCCGCCAGGACTGAGGACAAAGCTCATGCTTCGCTTCTTCGGCGCCCTCTTCGCCGCGATCTTCTCGACCATCGGGATCATCGTCCTGGTGTCGGTCATCCTGTCGCTGGTGCTCTGGTTCCTGGGCCCGCTGATCGGCTGGGACGGCTTCCGCTTCTTCGACGACCCGTGGAACCGCGGCTACGTGATCGGCGGTCTCTGGATCGCGACGGTGTTCGTGATCCTGCTGGTGCTGCTGGCGCGCCAGGGCCGCGACGCCTCGATCCAGAAGGAGATCGTCGAGGCCGAGCCCGAGGACGCTGCCGACAGCGCCGTCGCGGCCGAGCAGGCCGAGCTGCAGGCGCGGATGACGGAGGCGCTGACGGCGCTGCGCAAATCCAAGATCGGCGGCACGGGGCGGCGCCATCTCTACCAGCTGCCGTGGTACGTGATGATCGGCCCGCCGGGCTCGGGCAAGACGACGGCCATCGTGAACTCCGGCCTCAGGTTCCCGCTGGCCGACAAGTTCGGCAAGAAGGCCCTCGGCGGCGTCGGCGGCACGCGCAACTGCGACTGGTGGTTCACCAACGACGCGGTGCTGCTGGACACCGCCGGGCGCTACACCACCCAGGACAGCGATGCCGACCAGGACGCGCAGGGCTGGCAGAACTTCCTGGCGATGCTCAAGAAACAGCGTCCGCGCCAGCCGATCAACGGCGCGCTGGTCGCGATCTCGCTCTCCGACCTCAGCCAGCAGGACGAACGCTCGCGCGAGGCCCATGCCGGCGCCATCCGCACCCGTCTCGGCGAGCTTCGCTCGACGCTCGGCGTGCGCTTCCCGATCTATGTGCTCTTCACCAAGGCCGACCTGATCGCGGGCTTTGCCGAATTCTTCGAGGACCTCGGCAAGGAGGAGCGCGAGCAGGTCTGGGGCTTCACCCTGCCCGACCCGCGGGAGGAGACGCCGGCCATCGACGCCTTTGGCGCCGAGTTCGACGCACTGCTCGCCCAGCTCAACAACCGCTCGCTCGAACGCGTGCAGGCCGAGACCGACCATGCCCGCCGCTCGCTGGTCGCGGGCTTTCCCGCACAGGTGGCCAGCCTGCGCCAGGTCGCCGAGGACTTCCTCGGCCAGGTGTTCCAGGAGAGCCGGTTCGACGACGCATCGCTCCTGCGCGGCGTCTACTTCACCTCCGGCACGCAGGAGGGCACGCCGATCGACCGTCTGATGATGGGCATGGCGCGCACCTTCGGCATCGGCCGCCAGGCCATCGGCTCGGGCATGGGGACGGGGCGCAGCTTCTTCCTCACCCGCCTCCTGTCCGGCGTGATCTTCGGCGAGGCCGGGCTCGTCAGCTTCGACGACAGGGTCGAGCGGCGGTACAAGTGGGCGCTCCGCGGCTCGATCGCCGCCGGCATCGTCGCCGTCGCCGCCGGCGCCGCCGCCTGGACCACCAGCTATCTCGGCAATACCGAGATGATCGCGGACGCCCGCGCCGAGGTCGAGGAGTTTCGCGAGATCGTGGGCAGCCTGCCCCCCGGCCCCATCGCCGACGACGAGTTCGAGGCCGTGGCACCGGCGCTCGCGATCCTGCGCGACATGCCGGGCAACCCGGTCCTCGGCGATCCCGACCCCGAGGTGACGCTGACCTTCGGCCTCTACCAGGGCGCCGAGATCGGGACCGAGGCCGCACAGTCCTACCGCGCCGCGCTCAACCGGCTGATGCTGCCGCGCATGCTCTGGCGGCTGGAGCAGCAGCTCCAGGCCAACATGAACGAGCCCGACTTCCTCTACGAGGCGCTCAAGGTCTACCTGATGCTCGGCCTCGAGGGGCCGATGGACACCGGGCTCGTGCGCCAGTGGATGGCCGTGGACTGGGAGCTCCGCTATCCCGGCCAGGCCGAGCTGGTGGCCGATCTCAACGACCATCTCGACAAGATGCTGCTGCAGCCGATGCAGAAGATCGAGCTCAATGGCCCGCTGGTCGACCAGGTGCAGGCGATCCTGTCCGACACCCCGCTCGCGCAGCGCGTCTATAACGGCATCGTCCAGTCGGCCCAGTCGCGCGCGCTGCCCCAGTTCCGGCTGACCGAGGCGGGCGGGCCCGCGACCTCGCGCGTCATGGTCCGCCCCTCCAGCCTCCCGCTCTCCGACGGGATCGAGGGGATCTACACCAAGCTCGGCTTCGACACCGTCATGCTGCCCGAGGCGGCCGAGGTCGCCGCCCGCGTCCAGGCGGAAAGCTGGGTCCTCGGCCCCCGGGGCGAGCAGGAGGCGACGCCCGAGAACCTCGCCCGCCTGCAGCGCGACGTCCTCAACCTCTATTTCGG
>JBCBPG010000220.1:0-6792 GCA_039820865.1 Pseudomonadota bacterium | reverse complement strand
GATCGGCACGCCCCGCAACCCGGGCGACGAGAACCCCGAGGGCCGCTACAGCCTGCACATCCACCAGGCCGGCGCCGCCGAGGACGCCCAGCTGGCGATCATCGAGGGCAACGCGGTCACGGGCAGCCCGGGCTGGGGCATCGTCCAGCACGGCAGCCACGCGGCGATCGACTACAACTTCGTCTACGGCGTCTCGGGCGCGGGCATCGTGTCAGAGGACGGCAACGAGACCGGTCAGTGGGTCGGCAACTTCGTCACCTCGACCATCGGCACCGGCCGCGACCCCAGCATGCGCGGCGACGCCAACTACCTCAACATGGAGAAGTCGGGCGATTTCGGCATCGAGGGCGTCGCCTACGAGAGCCAGGCGCGCCAGATCATCCAGCAGGACAACATTGCGGCGAACTCGAAGATCGCCTGGATGTTCAACACCTCCGAGACCAGCACGGTCGGTGCGGATATCGACGCCCTGCCGATCGACCCGCGGACCGACCCGTTCAATGGCGTCTACGAGATCGACGCGGAGCTGCCGCCGATCCTCGACTTCAGCGGCAACGAGCTGATGGTCGTCGAGACCGGCATCATGAGCGGTCACCGCGACGACATCCCGACCACGTCGGACATCCAGCAGACCTTCTCGGACTTCACGGCCTGGTCGGTCGATGACCGCGCGATCGACTTCATCAGCTACACCGGCGAATACGTCGTCAAGGACGCCCTCTTCGTCGACGTGAAGCGCGGCGTGCAGGTCGGCGACAAGACCGAGGGCATCCACCTCGTCAACGTCCACTTCGCCGACGGCGGCTACGAGAACCGCGGCTACAACCAGGACGGCAAGCTGGTCGACGTGACGGCGAATGACGACGGTCGCCTGATGGGCCAGACGCGCAGCGAAGGGGTTGATCGCGTCGATCTGTCCTCGACCGTGATCGACAGCGCCGATGTCACCGTGCGCGAGAAGATCACCTTCCGCGCCGACAACGACGCCCAGATGACCGTGACCGAGGACAGCGGCTGGCTCGACATCCGCGGCACGCTGACCGACAGCCTGGGCGACTTCCGTTTCTCGGCCAATTCGTGGTGGCGCCAGCCCGTGCGCGAGCATGACGGGCTGCAGACCTACTTCCATAGCCGGAACTACGACGAGGTCTTCTCGCGTTACGGCACGCTTAAGGACGATGCCGGCAACTGGACGCTGGCGTTCTACTGGTGGGTCGGCGACCGCTTCACCGGCGAGAACCAGGCGGTGCTGATCCCGCTCAAGCTCCAGGGCTTCCAAAACAGCTATCTCGCGCAGTTCCGCCTGGACGAATGGGTCGCACCGTCCGGCGAAATCGAGCTGTACTATGAAGGCGTTGCGAGCGAATATCCGCCGCAGCCGGACCCGGAACCCCAACCGGAGCCGGAGCCTCAGCCGGACCCGGAACCCCAACCGGAGCCGGAGCCTCAGCCGGAGCCGGCGCCCCAGCCGGAGCCGGAACCCCAACCAGAGCCCGGTGCAGGGCCGAGTGATGATAAGGTGGTGTCGGTGCTCGATGCCGGGTTTGATGTGAACGACCCTCTGCGCGGGGTGATCTCGACCGATCTGATTGTCGGCAACGGGATCGCGTTGGCCCGCGGCGCGGAAAGCGGCCTCACCGTCTTTGAGACGGTGGACCTGACGACGATGGACGACCCGACCGTCACGATCGACGTTCGGGCGCCGATGGAGGGGTCGAGCTTCGATCCCGCCGGCGGCAACCGCGACTACTTCCGCGTCGAGGTCGCCTATGACGGCGGCCAGCGGGTGCTGCTGGACGAGTTCAGCTTCTACGAGAGCCAGCAGGTTTTCATCGGCGGCACGACCGGTCAGCGGATCGGCGACGACTTCGTCGCGCTGAGCTATGCGCTCGACGCCGGAGCGGGCGCCGCGCAGCTCTTCGTCACCGCCCACACGACCGGCGATGACGAGAGCTTTGAGATCGATGGCGTCGACATCACCGCGGGCGACGGCAGCGGCGCGACCGGTGGCGGGAGCGTGCTCGAGTGGCCCTTTGACGGCGATACTGACGGCTTCGACTACTCGGACGACGCATTCGGCGGCGAGGCGGACAACGTCTATGCCAGCGGCGAGACCGGCTCGCTGGCGGTGCGTCTGGGCGGCGTCGACGCCAACCGGGTCGAGGACATCTCGGGCGGCTGGACGCGCGATTTCACGACCTCGGAGACCTCCTCGGCAACGCTGACGATCGTGGTGTCGCTGGACAAGCCCAGCAACTTCGAGGCCGACGAGCAGGTCGAGGTGCTGATCGGCATCAATGACCGGGTGATCCGGTTGCCCGAGAGCGTCGTGCTGTCGGACAGCCCCCAGGAGGTCACGGTCGATCTTGGCGAGCTCGCAGCGGGCGATCACGTCCTGACGCTCGGCGGCTATCTCAACAAGAAGACCGAGCGGGCCGAGGAGGTGCTGATCGTCTTCGACAGCGCCAGCCTAACCTTCGACGACGAGATCACTGTCACTGAGCCCGAGCCCGAGCCCACGCCCGTCAATGCCGCCCCCGAGGCGACCGATGACGGCGTCTTCACGGTGACTGCCGGCGAGACCGTCGACGTGCCGGTCCGCCAGCTCCTGGCGAACGACGTGGACGTGAACGGCGACGCGCTCTCCATCCAGAGCGTCAACGCGGCCAACGGCGGCACGGTCGAGCGGATCAGCGTCAACGGCGAGGACGTGGTGCGCTTTACCGCGGGCGACACCGCCGGCAATGGCGGCTTCTCCTACGTCGTCTCCGATGGCCGCGGTGGCACTGACACCGCTCGGGTCTCCGTCGCGATCGAGGCGGCCCAGTTGGCCAGCACCCTGACGGCCGGCTTCGACGATCCCGATCCGATGGCCGGCGTGGTGTCGAGCGACCTCGCGATCAGTGGCGGTACGGCGCGCGCTCAGGGTCAGGTTCGCGGTCTCACGGTCTTCGAGACGGCCGAGATCGGCATGCTCGAGAACCCGGTCGCCACGATGCGGATCCGCGCCCCTGGGGACGAGTTCGAGGGTGGCGGCAGCACGCGCGACTACGTGCGGGTGACCGCGCTCCTGGACAACGGTAACGAGATCGTTCTCGACGCCTTCGAGTACGACCGCTCGATCGGAGACTTCATCGGCCAGACGACTGGCCAGCGGATCACGGGCGAGTTCACGACACTGAGCTGGGATCTGCCGAGCAACGCGCAGACCGCGCAGCTCCGCGTCGAAGCGCATGTGACCGCCCGCGACGAGTTGATCGAGATCGACCAGGTTGAGATCGAGTCGGATGCACCGGGCACCATGATCGACTGGCCCTTTGCAGAAGACACGAACGGCTTCGAATATGCTGACGATACCTTTGGCGGCGAGGCGGACAACGTCTATGCGGAAGGCGAGATCGGATCTCTTGCGGTCAAGCTTGGCGGTGTCGACGGCAACCGGGTCGAGGATATTTCTGGTGGCTGGTCGCGTGACTTCACGATCGATGAGGCGACATCGGCGACGCTGACGGTCGTCGTGTCGGTCTCGAAAGCCTCGGCCTTCGAGGCCGATGAGAAGGTCGAGGTGCTGATCGGCATTGACGATCGGGTTATCCGACTGCCTGAGGACGTGGTCCTCTCTGATCAGCCGCAGGAGATCGTGGTCGATCTGGGCCCGCTCGAGGCTGGCGAACACACCGTGTCGTTCGGCGGGTTCCTGAACAAAAAGACCCAGACCAAGGAAGAGGCGGTAATCATCTTCGAGAGCGCAAGCCTCGAATTTGGCGATCCGGTCGAGGTGATCACGCCGGAGCCGAGCCCCGAGCCTGAGCAGGCCCCGACCCCGACGCCCGATGGCATCGAACTCCTGAACGCACCGAAGGTTTATGACGGGCGCACGGCGACGGTGGTTGAGCACGAGGAGGCGTTTGAGGTCTCGTCGGGCCTCATCACCATCGACTTCAACGCCTCGTCGACCAACAACGTCCAGACGCTGTTCTCCAAGGACTCGAACGGCAAGGACGATGGCGGCCACCTGACCTTGTCGCTCGACAACGGCCAGCTGAGCCTCCGCGCCCAGACCGTGAGCGAGTCGCTCGAGGCCACGGGCGGTACTGTCCGGGCTGGCCAGGACAATACGGTGACCATCGCCTGGGAGGACGGCGACCTGGCGCTCGGCCTCAATGGCCAGGTGGTGGATACCGTCAGCGGCTGGACCGGTCTCGGCCCGAACCTGGAGCCGATCGTGATCGGTGCCTCTCAGGCGCGCAGCGGAGACGGCGTCGCCGACAATCTCGAGAGCTACTTCACCGGCGAGATCTCGAGCGTCACCTTCGATGGCGAGCCCACAACCCCGCCCACCGATGGTGGTGGTACCGGCGGTGGCAAGACCGGTGACGGCACGACGGACGACGACGTGACGCCGCCGGTGGATGGCAAGGATCTCGGCCTCACCTCGGCAGAGATGTTCGCGCCGTTTGCCGAGTGGACGCTGTCGAACGACAGCATCAGCGGCAACGCCTATGACCTGGACGGCACCGCGGTCTTCACCCATGTCGCCAGCGGCGAGGTGCACGAAGTCGGCATGTTCTACAACGGGGACGGCTCCTACTCCTTCCGCTTCTCCGGCACCGAGGCCGGTGAGTGGACGTTTGAAACCAGGTCCTCGGACGCGGATCTCAACGGCTATAGCGGTAAGGTGCAGGTTGCGGCCGACCCGGATGCCCGCGGTTTCGTCGTGGCCTCGGGCGACAAGTTCGCCCAGCAGCTGGGCGACGGCAGCCTGGATGCGATCCTGCCCAACTACGCGATGATGTCGAACAACATCGAGGACTACCTGGACAACCCGGCAGCGATCGACGACTTCATCCAGACGTTTATGGTCGAGCACGGCTTTACCGGCGTGCACATCCCGAACATCGGTGCCCAGCTCTTCGACATCGACAGCAATTCGGCCTATAACGGGTCGCGCTTCGATGGGTCGCAGGGCTGGAACCCTGATCCGGATGCCTTCCGCGCGATCGAGCAGATCATCACCGCGGTGCACGAGGCCGGCGGCGTGGTCCATATCTGGCCCTGGGGCGACAGCGCGCGCGGCCAGACGCCGGACCAGATGCCCGGCGGCGAGAACGGCGAGGTCCACCAGCGGATCATGGAGTACATGGTCGATCGACTGGGCCCGCTTCCCGGCTGGACGCTCGGCTACGGCTTCGACCTCGACGAGTGGACCAATCCCAACGAGCTTCGGGAGCGCAAGGAGTTCATCGACGACCAGGCGGCCTATGACCTGATGGTCGGTGGGCGTTCGGAGGGGCCGAATTCCGGGACTGACCACCGCGCTGACAGCGCGTGGCACAGCTCCCAGGATTTTGCTGACTACGAGCATCACCGCCCGGACTACGAGGTCTATGTCGCGGCGTACGAGGCGAGCGACGGCAGTCCTGTCCAGAGTGGCGACCGGTTCCGCGTGCGCGACGAGGGGCGGTCGAAGGACTATACCGAGGAGGAGACGGTCGACGGGCTCTGGACGGGCACGATGGCCGGCGGCGTCTCGGCGATCTGGGGCAACCTGCTCGACGAGAGCCGCGGGATCGACAACTACGGCAGCAACAACGGCAGCCTGCCCTACTCGGACCAGACCGAGGCGGAAATCGCCACCTGGAACGCCTTCTTCGTCGATGCTGACCGCTTCCACCTCGACACCGAGCGGGCCAACCGGTTCACCGACCGCGCCGACCAGTTCGCACTCTATTCGGAGGAGGAGAACCAGCTGGTCGTCTATGCCGAGGACACGCGTTCGATCGAGCTCGACCTCGCCGAGCTGGCCAATGACAGCGGCTGGACGAACGGTGCCCGGGTGACGGCGGTGGATACCGAGGAGGCCTATGTCGAACTCGACCTCGGCGTCTTCGAGTTCAAGAACGACATCGTGGTCGATCTTGGCTCCTCGTCTGACTGGGCACTGTCGGTGACGCCGGCCTGACGATCGCGGGTGCCGGGCGCAGGCCGCGCGGCACCACCCGACGACTTACTGACCTGCCGGGCGGCCCCGCGACCATCGCGGGGCCGTCTGCGTCAGAGGTTGGCGAGATCCGCCTTGACCGTGTCGGCGATCCGAAGCGCGAGGGCGACGATGGTCAGCGTGGGCGGCGCCACGCCGCCGGTCGGGAAGACCGAGCTGCCGCCCACCATCAGGTTGGCGATGCCGTGGACGCGGCAGTCCTGGTCGACGACGCCCTGGCGCGGATCGTCGGCCATCCGGGTCGTGCCGATATGGTGCTTGCCGTGGCCGATCCAGCCCGGCCAGCTCTCGCCGTCCTCGAACATGTAGCTCCAGGGCCGGCCCATCCCGCTCCGCCCGATCTCGCGCGCCATGATGGTGCAGGCGCGCTCGGCCGTGCGCACGTCCTCGTCCGCGACGCGCCAGTCGAAGACCACGCGCGGCATGCCGAAGGGATCGCGCGCCTCGCCCAGCATGACGCGGCTGTCGGGCAGCGGGATCGATTCGACCGTGACCCAGAGATCCATCCACTGCCGCGCGACGAGGTCCTCCTCGCCGCCGGTCGCGAAGCGATAGGCGCCGTTCAGCAGGCCGTCGAGGTCGGTCAGCACATTGCCGACATGCCAGCCCAACTGGTCCGGCAGCTCACCTGACGTTAGGCCCTTCCGCAGCGCACGACCGGAGCCATGGCCAGGGGAGATCCCCTCATGCGGGAACATGCTGATCCAGAAGCCGCCGATCCCCTCCTCGCGGAGCACTTCGTCAGTGCCGAAGATCGCGGCATAGGCCCGGCCGTCGGCAAGCTCGTGCTG